>QQUO01000153.1 GCA_008501575.1 Pseudomonadota bacterium | reverse complement strand
TTTGAAATTTAAATAAACCAATTAGGTCTTTATTATTGTCATTCATTGTCAACAGGTTCCATAGTATTGTTCTAATTCTCAAAATAACCTCTATTAGGGTAGGTTGAATATTTTATTATTCATTTACAATTTAGTAAGAATCACAAAATTCAAGCATCAAAAATAATCATCGCTGCCGGAGTCATCTTCACTGGAGAGGTTGATGCGGACTTCGAGGCCTTGGCGGCTGTCGGCATTGCCGAGGGCTTCTTCGAGGGTGATGATACCCTCTTTGTACATGTTGTAGAGGGCCTGGTCGAAGGTTTGCATGCCTTCCTCGAGCGATTTATCCATGGCGATTTTAAGTTCGTTGATTTCACCGCGGCGGATAATTTCTCTGATTTGCGGGGTATTGTAGAGAATTTCGCAAGCGGGTCGGCGTTTTTTATCGACGTCAATCACCAGCCGTTGTGAAATAACGGCTTTGAGGTTTAAAGCCAAATTCATCAAGACATTATTATGCATGGCACTGGGGAAGAAGTTAAGCACCCGTTCCATGGCTTGGTCGGAGTTATTGGCGTGTAAGGTGGCCATACACAAGTGCCCGGTTTCGGCAAAGGAAATGGCGGCTTCCATGGTTTCGGCGTTGTTAATTTCACCAATCAGGATTAAATCCGGCGCTTCTCGCAAGGCGTTTCGCAAAGCCGGTTCGTAGCCCAAGGTGTCTATGCCGATTTCACGTTGGTTGACCACTGATTTTTTATGGCGATGGACATATTCAATGGGGTCTTCCACCGTTAAAATATGGCCGGTGGTGTTGCTGTTCCGATAATCAATCATGGAGGCCATGGTGGTGGATTTACCGGAGCCGGTGGCGCCGACCACTAAAATTAAGCCCCGTTTTTCCATAATCAGATCATACAAATGATTCGGCATATGTAATTCTTCCAACGGTGGAATATTGGTTTTAATGGTTCTGATAACCATACTAACCTCACCCCGCTGGCGAAACACATTAACACGGTAACGGCCCACGCCTTTAATGGAGACGGCAAGGTTACACTCTAAGGTGTTTTCAAATTCTTTTTGTTGTCGCTCGTTCATTAACGAATAAGCAATTTTTTCAACAATGCCCGGAGGTAATCCGGTGCTGCTCATGGCTTCTAAAACGCCTTCAATTTTTACATTAATGGGCGCCCCGGTGGTTAAGTATAAATCCGAGCCGTTGCGCTCGCGCATGGTTTTTAGAAAATGTGTTAAGTCCATAATGTCCTCTTTTAGAGCTTCTTACATTAATAATACATCTTGTTAAAAAGTTTAAATTTATGCAAGATTCTTTTTTTAATTAATCGCGTTTTCAGGGTGACAAATTCTGTCCAATTGGCTTTTACTGAAGCCCAATTGTTCACCTGCCTGGTAAAAAGTTTGAGTTTCCAATAAATGAATTTCACCGTCAGCCGTGGCAATTTGCCATAATTGCACCATAAGCGCATGTTTATCATGGCGGTTTAAATAATTGTTAATAATTTCAGTCTGTGGTTTTAGGGTCACAGACACCTGAGCGCTGATGTTGGCATGGGCCAAATACTTGTTGGCTTTAGCTCTGCTGAGGTTCAGCCGCTTAGTTAAGTGCTCATTAAGCACCAATTTTTCTATGTACAATTCCACATAATCTGCCTTCACCATTTCAGTCAACAAACAGATGATGGCTTGGTTTAATTGCTCTTTTTGTTCTGAGTTCAAGTCATCTTTTGAACTTTTGGGTTCAAAAAAAGACTTAATTGAATTCAAAATATTGAACATTGAATGGTTGATGCTGACGTCAAAATACTGATAATACACAATACTCACTTAACTGCAAACAGATTTATGCGTCTTATTTTATTCTTTGTGACCTTATTTGTGTTTAATGGTTGTCAACAGCACACCATTAAAAAAGATGTACCACCAAGACCAGCAAACCAGTCTTTACCGGATCTGATTTCTGCCATCGAACAATGTCAAAACAATCCCACTTGCGAAGAAGCGTTGAGTGCTTATTTTAAGCAGTTTGAGGAAACCACCCAAACTGAAGAAATGATGGCCCAACAAACTGATGTGGCACCGGTTGTGACCACACATTCGGACGCTGCCCTGTTAAATCAACCGTTGCTGGCGAATCAACGTATTCAGGCCGCCCTCAATGAATGGCTGACATGGAAGCGCCCCATTTTGATAGAAACCTGGAATAATTATCAATTTTTAAAACGTTTCATTTTACCGCCGTTTTCAGAAAAAAATATTCCCGAGCACTTTATGCTGGCCATTATTGCCCAAGAAAGTGGTGGTCGGGTGCATTCCATGTCATCAGCCGGAGCCAGTGGCCTGTTTCAATTTATGCCGGCCACCGCGCAACGTTTTGGTGTTGTTGGCACCTTGGGTGATTATGATGCCCGCTATCACCCCAAAAGCGCGGCTCAGGGTGCGGCTGATTATATTCAGGAACAACAGCAGTTATATGGGGATGATTATGCCAAAATTTTGGCCGCTTATAATGCCGGTGAAAATCGATTTAAGCGTTTAAATAACAAACACAAGAACCAATCATTGTGGCAATCGGATTTTTATTATGAATTACCGCGAGAGACCCGCGGCTATATCGCCAGTGTGTTATCGGCCATGCTGATTTTTTCCAAACCCGAAGATTTTAACGTGACCTTAACCCCCTTAGATGGGCGCACAGCAGTGATTAAGGCCCGCAGCGATGTGTCCTTAAGTGAACTGGCGGTATGCTTTGGACAATACAATCACCACATGGGCTGGTACCGTACTTTGCGTAATTTAAACCCAACAGTTAAAGCCAAACGGGTGATTAAACAAGGTGCTCCGATTGTTGTGCCGGAGATATTAAAACCCATTTATGACAAGCAATGCCATGACACTGCATTGATGACGCTGGCCAAGAAAATCCACGATGCGGATTTCCCTGAGCGCCCTGCGTTCACTTATTACCGCATTAAAAAAGGTGATTCTCTGAGCACCATTAGTCGCCGTTTTAGCTGTGCCAGTAAAACCGAAATTGCGCGCATGAATAACATTAAACCGCCACGTTACCTCATCAATGCCGGTAAACGATTAAAAGTACCACAATGCTAAAAGGCGTCGCCACCCGCCATGTCTTTTGGGGTCTTTATGTAACCCTAATGGCACTTCAGGTGATGCTGGCGATGCACACTTCGCTGTTTGGCGATGAGGCTTTTTACTGGCTGGAAAGTCTTTTTATTCAATGGTCCTATGGTGAAATACCCGGTTTTGTGCCGTGGCTAAATGCCTTAAGTACTGCCGTATTACCACAACATCCGTTTTTTTTGCGATTGCCTTATTTATTGGTTTGTTGGTCATTGCCGTGGTTGTCCTATGGGCTGGTTAAACATCTCAGCCAATGCCAACAAGCGGCCTGGCAGGCGGCTTTATTGACGTTGCTTGTGCCTCTGATTGGTTTAATCGGGGTGTTGGCGATTGCTGATATCTGGCTGATTTTTTTCACCTTGTTGGCGCTGTTTTTTTTACTGCGGCTGATGCAAAGCCCGAAACGCATAGATGCTGTTTATTTAGGCATAACACTGATGCTGGCGGTAAACGTTCATATCCGGTTTTGGTTTGTACTGTTTGTGGCCTTTATTGCGGCAACAGTCATTTATCAACAATATTTTTGGAAACAAAAAGTCCTGTGGCAATTTACCCTGCCTTTGGTTTTTTTGGGTTTTGTGCCAATTTTGATTTTTAATGTCCAGCATGATTTTACGTTATTGGGCTTTCAACTGGGCGAGCGCAATCCCTGGCAATTTCAACCCAGTCATTTGTGGTTTTTTCTGGGTCAATTCATTATCACCACACCACTGGTTTTTGGCTTGTGCCTGATTAGCCTTAAACGTCCTGTCGATGACGATGCCACTAAGCGTAAAGCACTGTTGTTTATTCAATTATTGGCGGTTTTGTATTGGTTACTGTATGCCATTTTGGGCTTCTTCTCGGACAATTTACGCACCAATATTCACTGGCCAATACCGGCATATTTATTGTTACTACTGGTGGCCGCCACTTATTATCAACGTCATGTCCCTTTAAAAAAATGGGCCGTGGTGACCGGTGGTTTTGCTCATGTGTTATTTTTAATCGGCTTTTATCTACTGCTACACAACATTCCGGTCACCTCAAACAACCATAAGCAGCTGATTAATAATGCCATTGGCTGGCAACAGGTCACAGCCAAAACCCGTGAATTACAACAACCGGGTCAAGTCATTATTGGCGATTATTTTATGACGGCGGCGGTTTTAAATTACCAGCGCAATGAACAAACCCTGATCGCGGCTTTACCACATCCCATGAATCAGAAACACGGCCGCCGGCAACAGTTGGCGCTGATGAATTTACTGTATCAGGACACGCCTGAGAAACCGGCATTGCTGGTGGTTGAACACACTGCCTTAAAATTACACCAACAAATTCCTTTCTACCAAAACAGCTGTCGGCAACTGAACGGTTTACGGCTGATTGATGATTTAAGTATTCGCCAGGGCAGTAAAATCTATTATTTCTTTTACACCAATGCCCACAGTTGTGACATACCACCCATTATTTATCATGACTATCAACAAGGAATTCACAGCGGCTGGGTGATGGTCAGTAAAGACATTAACACGCAACTAAACCATGTCACGATAACGGGTAAATCAACACCGGTGTCATCGGTTCAGTCACTGCCTCTGGGTCAGGACCACCTGTTTAGCACTGTTAATGCCGCGCATTATCAGCGGTTGGGTTATCAGGTTGAAGCCAATGATCATTTACAATTAAGCGTGCAGACAGCTGACAAAACCATTACCACACAACGATTTTATCGCTAATTTACTGTCTGATTAGCCGAAATCCGATGTGGCTATAAGCATCACCATAGTCAATATAGCTAAGCCCACCGGTGGCATTTCGGTCGGACACCCAGGACAATCCCACCACCGGATTTTGACCGCAGGGTTTCTCCGGACTAAAGAATGATTTAAGTTTACCCGGTTGTTCGCAACCGGCAATCCATTCTGCGGCATTACCATAAATGCCATATAACCCCAATCCTTCTGAAGCAAAGGCACGCACCGGTGATAACCGTGGATAACCATCATCACAGTCATAATAACTGACATCTTCTTTTTTATCCGGAAACTCGCTGCCGGCGACATTGCTTTGCCCGCAGTTTTTGGGGGCGGTGGTTTGGTTTTGTAAAAACCGCCATTCAGACAGTTTGGGAAGTCGATATGTGTGACCGGTTTGTTGACTTAACCATTCGGCATAATCCACGGCATCTTGCCACGTGACACAAACCACCGGCATATCATCGTCAAGGGCAAAACCCACATTATCCAGATTGCGCGCTGAGAAAATAAGATTTGACTTCAATAAACTGTGACACTTTTGAAGCGGTCGCTGTGTGGCTTGTCTAAATTTTTGATACTGGGCATAGGTAATCTCTGTAGGGGTAATATAAAAACCATATTTAATGGTATGACCGGCCGGTGGTGTGATTAACACCGTGGCAACCCCCATCTTATCGGTAACCACTTGACCTGTGACCGGCATGTCTGCCAATATTTCATGAAGCTCGCTGACAATCCGATGATCCGGCATCAACACGTCTGTGAGCTGAATGAGTCTTTTGGCCAAACTGCGATTGTTGTTGGCAACCGCTGCCCTGACTTGCTCAGATAAGCCGCCCAATAGCAAACTCACGGTCATTTCGCTGTGATCAGCCAAATAAGTAAGTAAGCGATCATCCACCAAAGCCACTTTATGTCGAACCGTGGTCACCGACTCGGCAAACTGCTCAGCTTGTTTGTGGTTGTTGTTTAATACCGCTTGATAAGCCAGTTCAAAATAACTGTCATTGATTTCAGACAGCAATTCTCGGGCATCGCTTTGTTGCGGTTGATCTGCCAGTATCGTTAACAATTTATCAAGGGCATTGTCATTAGTTGGTGTGGTT
>QQUO01000008.1 GCA_008501575.1 Pseudomonadota bacterium | reverse complement strand
AAATTTTTCCGAACTTCCAGTTTGCGTTGTTTAAAGCGTTCAATTTCTCGCTGTTGCTCATCACTCAAAATTAACTGACTTTCGGTGCCTTTGGCTTGCTGAAGTTCATTCAGTTTGGCCTCGGTTGCTCTCAGTTGCTGGCGTAATTGATTCTCTGTTTCGCGGTACTGTGTCTCACTGGCTCTTTGAATGGCCAATACTTTATCAAAAGGACGATGTGAAGAACCACGCGCCCGCACCTTAATTAAATCTTCACTGCCGGATAAGTTATCCGCCAGATTATTAATGAAATAACCATTGTCCGCGAACGGTGAAAACACATTCCGGCCAAAAAAGTTTTGCGCCTGTACCCATAAGCGGTCATACAACATGTCCACATCAGCCACCAAAACAATACGAGGATCAGTTTGTTCAGTTATAACATCTGCAGCGGCAACATCGTTAAATCCTTCAGTAAAAGCAGATTCAATGGAACCGTTTAAACGAGCGGCAATCACATAAGTTTGTGGGTCAGGTCGGTATTGTTGAAACAAAGCCGCCGGATTAAACAACATACTGAAAGGGTCAGCTTGGGCCGCCATGGAGTCGGTATTACTAATCACCAAAGGCGTTAAACGGCCGTCAGCTGCATTAAAATACCCGGCCAAAGCGGTGTGAATTTTACTTAACTCAAAATTTACAATATCATCACTCAAGTTATTTTTGCCCCAAGCATTGATACCGATATGACGAATGGTTTGGCCTTGTGCCGATTGAATACTTAATGCCGATTGATTATCCAGCACAACCTGCGTCGGATCGTATTCCACCCCCCAGGCATCAAATAATTTCGCTATATTGGAAGATCGATTGGCCTGAAATTGAGCCATCGGATTCTGCGGGTCTGCAGCCACTTCCTGAGTTTGATTCAGGGGATCAACAAAAACCAATAATCGCCCACCCTTCATGACATATTGATCAATGGCAAATAAAGTGCCGTCGGTTAAATTTTGTGGGTGAATCAACACCAATAAGTCAATGGCTGTTAAATCCGGCTGTTCCAATGCCACCGACTGAATGTTGTACATGTCTTTTAATTGGGTAAATATGATTTGTTGTTGTTGCGGTGAACCCGGGGTAACCGGTTCATCGGCCAACATCGGCTCAGCGGTCATGACTCCAATGGTTGGTTTTTGCGGATTATTCAGATTATAAATTAACTCCGCCAAATCATATTCTAAATAAGGCTCTCGCTCCGGTTGTAAAAATGGAAGCACCGCCACATTATCCATGGCATTGGTGGCGGCTATCCCGAAAAATACATTTTCACCACCTTCACCCACCGGCAAGGCTTGCAAGCCAAACTGGGAAGCACGGTCCTCTTCCTCAGAAAAGGACACCGGATCAATTACGGTGAGTTTTAATTTTTCACCCCCGAAGCGTGCCAGCTCTTCCAAAAAGTCTTTAACCCGCTGAAAATAGGTGCGTAACATCGGTAAATCCTGCGCTGCCTGTTCTGAAAAAAACAAGCGGATATGTACCTGCTCATCGATGTTATTGATGATATTTTTACTGCCTTGGCTTAATGTAAACATGTTGTTGTCGGTCAAATCAAGCCGTAACCGTGAAAACAATCCGCTTTCGCTGATAATCACTGATGACAATAAAAATATGACGGCCAACACAATAAGTTGAATTCGATGTCCGGTTCTTTTCATCATTAGTCTCCTTTTTTCATTTCAACAACCACCACAGTGGCATACAACCAAATACCGATGGTCAGGGCAAAATAGCCCAAATCCCCCAAATCCAATACCCCTTTGGTGATAGAAGTATAATGGCTCAAAAAACTGGTGGACGCGATAACATCCACGAGAAACTGTGGCAAAAATAATTTAAAGAAAGCCAGCACCATGGGAAATCCGGACAATAAAAATAAGAAACAAATAACCACCGTTAAGATAAACGCAATGACCTGGTTTTTGGTGGCAGCGGATAAACAGCCACCGATTGCCAGAAAAGCCCCGGCCAATAGAAAAGACCCCAAATAACTGGCAATAATCACACCATTATCCGAATCACCTAAATAGTTAATGGAGATGACCATCGGAAAAGTCAGTAACAGCGCCAATCCGACAAACACCCAAGCGGCCAAAAACTTGCCGATTACCCAGGCCATTCGTTTAACCGGTAAAGTCATTAATAATTCAATATTGCCACGATTTCGTTCTTCTGACCAGATGCGCATGGCCACTGCAGGCACCAAAAATAGATAAAGCCACGGATGATAATTAAAAAAGGGCAATAAATCGGCTTGGCCACGTTCATATAAACGACCAAAATAAAATGCAAACACCCCGCTCATGACCAGAAAAATCACAATAAATACGTAGGCAATGGGGGTGGCGAAATAACTTTGTAATTCTCTGCGAATGATGGCATTAATATGATTCATCGTTTCACCTCCTGCTTTTGAACCGGTTGGGTGATATTTCGAAACACCTCATCGAGTCTGCCGGCTTCCATTTTTAAACTGGAAACTTGTATGCCCTGTTGCTTCAGCAATTCACTAATTTCATCAAAAATAAATAAGCCTTGCGCCGGAAACACCGTGGTTTCTTTAAGCCTGGCATTATAGGTAACATCTCGAACACAATCCATGTCCTTGATTTTGTTTAATAACACGGTGTCTAAATCTGCCACAAAGCTAACAGCATGATGATAACGGGACACGCTTTCCATTTCAGTCGGGGTGTTATCAGCCACGATGGCACCATTGGCAATAATAATGGCACGATCACACACCGCCTGAACTTCCTCTAAGATATGGGTCGATAAAATAATGGTTTTATTTTTCGACATGGTGGTAATTAATTCTCGTACCTGATGTTTCTGATTGGGATCAAGACCATCGGTTGGTTCGTCCATAATAAGAACCTCAGGATCATGAATTATGGCTTGTGCCAGACCCACCCGACGCTTAAAGCCTTTTGATAAGGTGTCAATCTTTTGGTAATAAACATGGTTAAGATTTAGTCTCGCCACCACTGAATCCACAGCACTTTGTTGTTGCGCATAAGGTATATTGCGCATGCGAGCAATAAATTGCAAAAAAGGCCCCACTTTCATTTCATGGTAGCTGGGTGCACCTTCTGGTAAATAGCCGATTTTGTTTTTAACCGCCACAGGGTCTTCGGCTAAATCAATACCACAAACTTTTATATTTCCGACAGTGGGCGGTAAGAAACCAGTAATCATTTTCATGGTGGTCGATTTACCGGCACCATTGGGTCCCAAAAAACCTAATACTTGTCCCTGGTGAGCGATAAAACTTAAATCATTGACAGCCTTAACGTCACCGAAGTGTTTACTGAGGTGAGAACATTCAATCATGATATTTCCATTTTAATTATTAAAAAAACTTCATAGATTTTGAGACTGAACACAAAAAAAATCAAGCCAGGGCTTCCAATTTTTTCACCGAAGTTGTACCTTATCCGCTTTATTTATTCTCCCGTGAGTGTTCATGCCCCCGATGCTGTCAAAATTACCAAATGGAATATTGGAAGTGCAAGCCCACCAACTTCATCAATTTGTGGATGATTTGACACTGATACAATTAAACGGACACATAAAGCGGCCTATTTTTATTTCAATCCTACAGCATGGCAATGAAACCACCGGTTGGGAAGCTGTGCGGGTTTATCTTAAACAGCATCAACACAAATTACCCAGAACCCTGATTATTTTATTTGGCAATGTTCAAGCCGCTAAACACAATATCCGTCAATTAGACGACGGGGTGGATTTTAACCGTTGTTGGCCGGGTATTCGACCCAATCACCACCCGATTGCCAAAAAAATGGCGAAAATAACCACTTTTTTAAAAAAACAAAATCCATTGGCCAGTGTTGATATCCATAATAATACCGGTCGCAATCCCCATTATGCCGGTATCAATGCCATCAAAAAAGAACACATTAATTTGGCTTCACTGTTTTCACAAACCATTATTCACATCACCAGTCCAGACGGCATTCAATCCGGTGCTTTTGCTGAATTTTGTCCGGCCATTACCATCGAATGTGGCATGAGTGGTACCGCAGACGGTATTGAACAAACCCTGACATTTTTAGAAAATTTATGCCAACTCACAGACATGAATCATATTCCGGGCGTGTTGGAATCACAACAGGTGATGAATATATTTGCGGTGGTTAAAGTTGCCAAAAACATAAGTATTGCCCTGCAAAGTGACACCGAAAGTGGCGCTGACTTTGAAATTTTGGATGACTTGGATTATCATAATTTCCATCAATTAGAAAAGGGCACTGTTTTTGGTCATCTCAAAACACCGGATACAGCCATGCCTATACAAGTCACCGACCAAATGGGGCATGACATCACAGATCAATATTTCAGCATTGAGTCACAACAAGTGGTGCTGACTAAATCTGTGGTGCCGGCCATGATTACCTTAAGTATGCGCGCCATTCGCCTCGATTGCTTGTGCTACCTGATGCGGCCATTAAATTAATACTCATTTATAAAACGAAATTATGATGAAAATACAACAAGTAAAAGCACTGATTACAGGTGGTGCCTCAGGTCTTGGATTGGCCTGTGCCCAACATATCATCGACCAAGGGGGCCAAGTCACCTTAATCGACATTAATCAAGACATCGGCAAATCACAACAGCAACAATTGCATATTGAACGCGCCTTTTTTGTGGCCGCTGATGTCAGCGATGAAGCCGCCATGGAAAATGCTTGTCAACAAGCCTGGCAACATATGGATGGTTTAAACGTGGTGATTAACTGTGCCGGCGTACTGGCGGCCGGTCGGGTTTTGGGCCGTGAAGCGCCAATGGCTCTGAATTATTTCAACAAAGCCATTCAGGTTAATTTGGTGGGCAGTTTTAATGTGGCTAAAGCCGCCGCCAATCTGATGCAAAATAACCCGGCGGATGAAGATAATCAACGGGGTGTAATCATTAACACCGCTTCAGTGGCTGCTTATGAAGGCCAAATTGGTCAAGCGGCCTACTCCGCATCCAAAGGTGGTATTGTTGCCATGACCTTACCGATGGCTCGCGAATTTACTCGCATTGGGGTTCGGGTTATGACCATCGCACCCGGGGTGTTTTTAACACCCATGGTGGCCGGTATGCCTGATGAAATTAAAAAAGCCCTGGGGGCATCGGTGCCTTTTCCAAAACGCTTGGGGACACCGGCAGAATTTGCCCACACCGCCGCACACATAATAGAAAACACTTATTTAAACGGTTCGGTAATCCGCTTAGACGGTGCCATTCGTTTAGAACCGAAATAATCGTCACATCACCTTGATGGCTTACTGAGAATGTAAGCCATCAAGCTAATAATAAGCAACGAAATAATAACCAGCACCACCATTGATGCCCCCCGATACCAAATAACCGCTAAACTGCTCAGCATCATAATACAAGCCAGCCACTTTGCGGTGGTTGGTATCGCCCGATGATCACGCCAATTTCGCAAAACCGGCCCCAAACTCGGATGATTTTCGAGCCAATGCGCCATTCTTGGTGAGCTTTTTCCGGCAGCCCATAAAGCCACAATTAAAAATGGTGTGGTTGGTAATAATGGCACCACCACACCAACCAGTCCCACAGCCAATGCCAACACCGCAATCAGCCAATAGAGCCATTTAGTCTGCAGCACGCGTCTCATAGTAAAAACCCATGAAAAAGCAGCAGGTTTTGATGGGTATCAAGTTTATGGGCGTTATTCATGGTCATCAGCAAACAACATTGGCAAACAATTCAAAGGCGGACTATTATACGAAATTTACAGCAACACTGCCCAGCCCAAACGATGCCAACGCCCATAACAAAACCCCGAATGATGAAGTCTCAGGATCTTTTTTTTCCCGTTGCCTGTCTGGCCGCTGTTATTTTGTCGGTGCTGTCACAAACCGCCCGCCTGGGTCTCACGCCCTGGGCTCATGCCCTCATTGGTACGGGTCATGCCCATGAACTGTTT
>QQUO01000124.1 GCA_008501575.1 Pseudomonadota bacterium | reverse complement strand
TAAAGGGTCCGTACACCACAAAGCGAGCAGCATCACGCATATTCTCGCCGGCTTGATGAATTAATTTGGCCACCAAGTCAGCCGGCATAATATGAAAGGTATTGGCGGTAAAGATAATATCTGCCTGCACCGATGACAACGGCCAACCATTTTGCCCCACTTGAAATGTCCTGGCTGCTTGAATGCGATTGCAGTCAGCCTTTTTTCGCCATTGTTCAATGTCAAACAGTTTATCGGCGGTATCCGTGGGATACCAAGTAATGCCAGTTAAACTTGGCGCCATATAAGCCGCGTGTTGACCGGTACCTGATCCAATTTCCAGCAAAAACTGGTCATCAGGCCGAATAATGGATTGCAGCTCATCCAATATCGGTGCCCGGTTTCGCTCACAAGCGGGTGAAAATGCGGCTGTTTTTGCCATGGTTTCTATTCGTGCTTTTGGATAGTCATGTTATTATAATCAATCTATTATAAAACAACATGCGCCATGTCAAACATTGAGGAGTTAAACCAAAAACTGGTCGATTTAGAGACCCGAATGGCTTTTTTGGAAGACACCGTGGATTCTTTAAACACCACTGTTTATCGTCAGGATGAGCAGCTGATTAAATTGCGACAACATAATGTCCATTTAAAAGATCAGCTGAAACAAGTTCACGAAGCCATTGAAGCCGTCCCTCAAGACGAAACACCGCCACATTATTAAATAGATTTGCTGATATCATGAATAACAAACTCAACACCCATCAAGTCATTAACCAACCACAGGCACTGGTAAACTATAACAGCTACCAAAGTGATGCTGCCTTACAACAAGTCTGCGCCCAATTTAATGGCCAGTGGGGTAACGACAGTCTAATCAAATTAGGCGGGCTTTTGGGCCAACCCGAATGGATTGCCAAAGGCGATGTGGCCAATAAGGTGACACCTGAATTTCATTCCCATGATGCCTATGGACGACGCATTGACGAGGTCCGCTACCATCCGGCCTATCATGAATTAATGGCTTTGGCTTGTGAATATGACATTCCCTCCTTACCCTGGAAAGACGACCAACCCGGCAGCCATGTGATGCGTATGGCACGCAATTATTTGTATAACCAGAATGAAGCCGGCAGTGCCTGTCCTCTGACCATGACTTTTGCCTGTGTGCCCAGTATTAACCACAATAAGGCATTGGCCAAGCATTGGTTTCCGAAAATACTTAACAGTGACTATGATGGTCGTAATCTGCCGTTGTCTGGAAAAAAAGCCGCCACCGTCGGAATGGCCATGACCGAAAAGCAAGGTGGCACCGATGTTCGCGCTAACACCTCGCAGGCAGAGCATATTGGCTCAGATGAGCTGGGCGAACGTTATCATTTAACCGGTCATAAATGGTTTTGCTCTGCTCCCATGAGTGATGCCTTTTTAACCCTGGCACAAACTAAAAGCGGCTTAAGTTGTTTTCTGATGCCTCGCTGGCGTTATGACGGTGGTAAAAACAACATCCACATTCAGCGTTTGAAAGACAAAATGGGTAACCGCTCCAATGCCTCGGCTGAAATCGAATTTGCCGGTAGCGACGCCCACTTAATCGGCGAGCCCGGCAAAGGCGTGCGCACCATCATCGAAATGGTGGCCATGACCCGTTATGACTGTATGATCGGCTCCTCGGCCCTGATGCGCCAGGCCACAGTACAAGTCTTGCACCATATTGCACTACGCCAGGTCTTTGGTGAACGACTAATCGATCTGCCTTTGATGCAAAATGTGGCCGCCGATTTATGTCTGGAATCTGAAGCCGCCCTGGCATTGACCGCACGGGTGGCCCATGCTCTGGACCACCAGGACCAACAGCATGAACGTGATTTAGTCCGTCTGCTGACCGCCGTTGGTAAATATTGGATTTGCAAACGCGCTTCGATGCACATCGGCGAAGCCCAGGAATGCCTGGGAGGCATCGGTTATGTGGAAGAATTACCACTGGCCCGCCTTTATCGGGAAGCCCCGGTGAATTCAATTTGGGAAGGCAGCGGTAATGTGCAATGCCTGGATGTCATTCGCGCCATTCATAAACAACCGTCCTGTTACCAGTCGTTTATCAAAGAATTAGAAAAATCCCAGGGTGGCCACAACTTATTTGACCAGGCTGTGGATGAACTCAAAGCCCTTTCCGGCGATGACTTCAGCCAAGTATCCGCCCGATTTTATGTGGAAAAAATGGCCAAAGCCATGCAAGCCGCACAACTCATTCAACTGGGCAATGATTTAGTCAGTGACGCCTATTGTGAAGCCCGACTGGCGCCCAGTTCAGGATTGTGTTTTGGCCAGTTGCATCGCCAAATGAATTTCAAAGCCATCATAAATCGTGCTTTTGCCACTGAAGACAAAACCGTTTCATTTGGCGTATAATCCGCGTCATGACTATAAGCAATCAACAAATTGAAAATCTTGCCAATCGCAGCAACCAACAATGCGAATTATGCCGCTCACAAGATAATTTATCGGCGTACTTAGTCACGCCCAAAGAAGGCAACGACATCAGCGACTATGTGTATGCCTGCGAACAATGCCGAACTCAAATTGATAACCCTGACTCCATAGATGTTAACCACTGGCATTGTCTGAATGACAGCATCTGGAGCGAAGTTCCCGCCGTTAAAGTCCTGGCCTGGCGGGTCTTAAAACACCTGCAACATAACCACGGTCCGCAAGATCTATTGGATATGATGTATCTGACCGAAGAGGAAAGCAGCTGGGCCAAAGCCGGCTTCAGTTCCGGAACTTCGACAGAAGATGAACAAGAAAAACACCGTGACTGTAACGGTGATGAGTTAACCGATGGTGACGACGTCTTTTTAATCAAAGACCTCAAAGTCAAAGGCGGCGGATTCACCGCCAAACAAGGTACCAAAGTCAAAGGCATCAGCCTCGTGGCCAATAACACCGATCACATCGAAGGCCGCGTCGAAGGTCAACGCATTGTGATTCTTACTGAGTTTGTGAAGAAACAATAGCCGCTAACGGCTAATACGGGTAATCTTCGAGCCTTCTAAAGTCAGATTAAACATCAAACCTTTATTGCCAAACACAAAACCCACGATGGGTTCTTTAAAGTTCATGGTGTTAATGTCTTCACCTACGCCCCATTTTATAATCGCAACAGATCCATCAACACCGGCTTTCCAGCCTTTGGTTTGCTTAAACTTGTTTAACGCCGCTGGCTGCAAAAACACGATTACCACCGCTTTTGACTGGGCACCGGCTTGTAGTCCAAAGCTGGCTGATGCGGTGCTGTAATAGGCGCTGTTTTGACCACCTTCTCGCAGCACCCCCTCACCATATTCTCCACCAACGCCTAATCCGGCTTTCAGAACCTGTGGAAATACCAGCACTCCGGCTGCCTGTTGTAAAAACTGCTCACCCCCGGTCACCTCCTGTTTGAATTTTGTCAACGTGGCATCGGCTAAAATATTAATTTCTTGAGCCGATTTGCCATGACTGATTATTGGCAATAGAATGAGTAATCCCAACAATAGAGCTGATTGTTTTATCTTCATCTTTCTAACCTGATTTTTAATATCACCATTGTACCGATGGCTTGTTAAAAAGTTGTTGGCTATTTTATTTCAATGATTTGGCCGCCAAAGCTAACATCACATAGGCCCAGCCGTGAAAAATCATCTCAATGGCAATCATCAGACCGATAAACCACAACGCTGACTCCGGCCATCGAAAGAAAATCATGGCACCTAAAGCCAGTGAAATAACACCGGCGAACACCAGCCAGCCCCAGCCCAGACCAAAGGATTTTAATTGAAAGCCCATAATAATTCGGAATAATCCGGTGATAATAAAAGCCGCAGCCAGTAACGCGGTCAGCGCCATGGAACCAACCACCGGCTCAGTAATCAGCATAATACCGGCGAGCAAATAAATGCCCGCAATCAGCACATGACCAATGATGCTTTTCCAGCCTTTGTGCTTAAAAGCTTCAAAAACCTGCACCACACCACCAATCAACAGCAACACGCCAAAAAACAAAATCGTTACCACGGTCATCGCCACACTTAAGCCCAAACCAATGATACCCAGGATAATGAATACAAATCCCAAAGCCAGCAACCAACCCCACTTTTGCGGTAAATCACCAATAACAAGCTTCGCATTATTTTGATTAAATTCTGACATCGCTCACTCCAATAAGGAAAACATTATTTTAGCATAGATTAACTTAACATAGTTTGGACTGAATAAAGCGACCACATCTAATACCGACATATCATGAATCACTGTGTTTGTGAAAAACAATAAGAAATTCTTTCGATATCCACGGTTGAGTGTTTCCCAGGCCAAATCATTTTCATTTCTATATCGATGACTGATGTGATTTAAGCACGAGGAATCACATCAACAAAGACAGCAAAAAGCTTGACCATCACAAGCTTTGTCAGTGACAATAAAAAGGTAAATCTTAATTAATACCTTATGAAATACCTGATTGGCTTGTTCATCTCGCTTTTTTTGGCAAACAGTTATGCACTGGTTTATCAAAAAGATGGCCAATGGGTGGAATCCAGGCACAAAACTTCACTCAGCCTCAAAGCCCAGGTCAGCAGCGTGTTATTACCCGGTAAAGCATCGGATTACGATGCCTTATTACCTGCAGACAGCGAAGTGTTGTCCGTCTCTGTGGTTGATACAAATTTCGTGGTCAAACTTCGTTTAAACAGCAGATATTTACAGGACGGTTTAACAGAAGCGCAACTTGAACTGATTAGTCGCAGTATTGACCTCAACCTGTCTCACTGGTCAGCACCAGCCAAAAATATCCACATGACCACCGAATATCAGGGCAAACAGGTGGCCCTGTCCAATTTTTTAAAAATCACACCTGTACCGACTAAGCCAGACGATACCTTTCGCACCAAACATTCCGGCAAACAAAAACAATCACACTATGCCGGTGCTTTGGACGATAAGCTGCTGTTTATTTCGCAGGCGCATGGCTGGATTGATTACAATGATTCACGTGAATGGAGTACCCAACGCGGTATCAACCACGATATTGTCGAAGATTTCGTTAATTCAGAGGGCATTAATCAATACCTGCTAAGCTATCTGGATCTGGCCGGTGCCACCACCATAACCTTGCGTGAGCGCGATATGAACACCGATATGGTGATTGTTGATGAAGCCGATAATGGCTACAGCGAGGTGGGCAATGCGGCCTTGTTTAATCACTCAGGTGCCAATGGTTTTGCCAATGGTCAGGCGCCCTATTCTGCAAATACAGACCCGTTTCGTGACAATGGTGGCACAGACCGCATCATCACCACCAGCCCCACAGAAACAGCTTACGCACAATGGGATTTCGTTGTACCCAGGGACGGCTATTACCATGTTTATGTGTCCTATTCAGGTGTTGGCAACCGGCCCAGTGATGCCAAATACACGGTTCGTCATGGCGACATTGACACTGAATTTATCATTAACCAGCAAAAACATCGCTATATATGGAATCATTTGGGTGAATTTTATTTTTCACAAAACGGTGAAAACCACGTGCGATTAAGCAATCAATCCGCCGAGGCCGGTACCACAGTTTCAGCCGATGCCGTTCGTCTTGGTGGTGGCATGGGCGATATCCGGGGCAACCATCATCCGGTCACCAGCGGCCATCCACGCTGGGAAGAAGGTGCCCGCCCCTGGGTTCAGTACCAGGGTGCCAGTAACAGTGTCTATAGCGGCGGTGATGTGTCATCACGTTCCCGCTTTGCTGACTGGGAGTATTACAGCGGCGAGGATGCCTTGTATGTGTCCTGGCATTCCAATGCCGGTCCAGCCACGGCACGCGGCACCAGTTCATACATTTATTCAGCCAATCCGCCTGATGGCACCTACGACAACACCCAGGCCATCGCCGGTTCAGCTGATTTACAAATGGCCATACATGATGAAATCATTAACGATATTCGTGCTGCCTGGGATAGCAATTGGCAAGACCGGGGTTACCGATCGGCTTATTTCGGAGAAATTAATCCGTCTCATAATGACGATATGCCATCTGCTTTAATCGAATTAGCTTTTCATTCCAATGAAGATGATGCCGATGCTTTACGCCACCCACAATTCAGAAAGCTGGCCGCTCGCGCCGTTTATCAGGGTATCGTTAAATATTTTGCCCAACGGGATGGTACGGCGGTTCATTTATTACCGGAACCACCGCAACAGTTGAACATCATCAGTGAAAACAGCCAAACCATCACTGTCTCCTGGCAAGCTTCAGCCACAGATGGAAACGGTGTCTTTGGCGATGCCGCGACCAGTTATGTGGTCTATCGCTCAGCAGATGGTCGCAACTTTGATAATGGCACCGTAGTCAATGGCCTGTCACACGACTTCACCGACCTCAACCCGGGACAAACCCTTTATGTAAAAGTCAAAGCCAAAAACCAGGGTGGCTTGTCACTGGATTCTGAGGTGTTGGGCGTCAGAACACCCTACGGTATTAACAAAGTGTTGGTGGTCAATGGTTTTGATCGATTAAATTCAGGCCAGCTTATTTATGAAAACATTCCGGACATCGGTGGTTTTGTTGATCGCATGTACCTGCGACAAATGAACCGCTTTGATTATGTGATTGAACATGGCAATGCCTTAAGCGATTCAATGGTTGCCTTTGATTCAAGCAGCAATGAAGCCGTTGAAAATGGTACTGTCAATCTCAATGATTACGTTGCTGTTCTCTGGGTTTTGGGTGAAGAATCCAGCCTGGGCAGTACATTGACATCAACTGAACAGAACCTGATCAACAACTATTTGAATCAGGGTGGTCAATTATTTTTGTCCGGTGCTGAAATCGCCTGGGATCTGGATTATTTGGGTTCAGCCAGTGATCGTGATTTTTATAACAACACCCTAATGACCGCCTACTGGTCTGATGATGCAGATACATTTCAGGCCACCGGTCTGCCGGGTACTCCGTATGCCGGTATCAACAACATTGTGTTTGATGACGGTCAATACCACAGTTACAGGGTCGATTTCCCCGATGAATTACAAGCCCATAATCAGGCCGGCCACTGCTTACAGTACACCGGCGCCCAATTTGCCTGTACCTATGTCGATACAGGAACCTATCGGGTCATCCACCTTGGCTTCCCTTTTGAAACCATCACCTCGGAACAGATACGCAATGATTTAATGGCCGCCACCATGAACTATTTTTTAGTTGACGTCGATAATGATGTAATTTTTGCCGATGACTTTGAAAACTAAAATTAGTGGCAATAGAAAAAAGTTGATTAATACCCAATATTTCGACTGGCTTCGCTCTGCTTAAACCGATACTTTAATTATTTATTTAGTCTGTACTATCAACAATCAACATCGCATCGCCATAGCTGAAAAAACGATATTGTTGGTCGATGGCGTGTTGATAGGCGTTGAGGATATTTTTGCGGCCGGCCAGGGCCGACACCAGCATCAATAGGGTCGATTCGGGTAAGTGAAAGTTGGTGAGCAAGCCGTCGATGACTTTAAAGTTATAGCCGGGGTAGATAAAAATATCCGTGTCACCGGTATAGGCTTTGAGCTTGCCGTTTTGGGCGGCAGTTTCCAGGCAACGGACGGCGGTGGTGCCGACGGCGATAATACGACCGCCATTGGCCTTTGTTTCTTTCACAGCATCAACCACAGTCTCATCAACCTGAAGCCATTCTTTGTGTATTTTGTGGTCTTCGATGTGGTCAGCTTTGACCGGTTGAAAGGTGCCGGCACCGACATGCAAAGTGACGAAGGCGCTGTTAATGCCCTGCGCTTTTAAATGGTTTAAGGTTTTATCGTCAAAATGCAATCCGGCGGTGGGTGCAGCCACAGCACCGGCGGTTTCTGCATAGACTGTTTGGTATCGTTCGCTGTCAGATTCGGTGCTGTCACGCTGGATATAAGGCGGTAAGGGCATCACCCCATGCTTTTCCATAATGCGGTTTATGTCATGGTACTTATCAAGCGTTTCCACCAGAAAAAACATACCCTGGCGGCCGGTGACTTGCAGCATCGGCCGGTCGTTAAAATAGATTTCAGTCCCTAACCGCACGGATTTATTGGCTTTGAGCAGGGCTTTTGCTTGATGCTCATTGAGAATACGTTCAATAAAGACTTCGATCTGACCGCCGGTTTTTTTCTGGCCTTGTAACCGTGCCGGCATCACTTTGGTGTTATTAAAAACCAGTAAATCGCCGGGTTTTAGATAATCACCAATTTGTGTAAACTGACAATCCCTCACTTCACCACTGTTCTTATCCAGCACCAAAAGCCGGCTTTGGCTGCGTTGTGTAATCGGCTGTTGGGCAATCAGCGCTTTCGGTAAATCGTAAGCAAAATCCTTTTTATCCATAACACTAAAACTGTTTATTGAGACTTTTTAACGTCGAAATTGATGGTTTGGATTAGTGATTCACCGTTTTCTTTTTCATAACGCAAGCTAATGGTCACAGACTGACCAACTTCAATGTCTTGTTTTGGCATCATCAGCATAATATGCAGACCACCGGGTTCCATGGTGAGGCTTTCGCCTGCTTTCATGGGTAAGGCTTTCTGTTCGCGCATTTTAAAGACCCCATCCACTTCGATGGTGCGGTGGATTTCGGTCATGGCAAAGGCCTCACTGTCGGCACCGACTAATGCGATGTTGTTATCGCTTTTATTGGTTAGTGTGGCATAAGCCGCCAGCATTTTGGCATTGGGTGGGCCGGCACGTAACCAGGCATTGTCCACCGTGGGTAAGTGTTCTGTAGCCTGCGCTGTCAACATAAAACAACCTAAAGCAAATACCATCAACTTGTTCATAATTTTCTCGCTATATCAGATAAATCTTCGGCATGCTGTTGCGCCAATTCCATTTCCACGGCTTCTACCATGATACGTAATTTCGGTTCAGTACCCGAGGGACGAATTAAGACACGGCCTTGATCACCTAAACTTTTATCCACCGCTGCGGCTGCCTGGTTTAATTGATCATCCGCAGCCAGCTCTTTGGGCATCGGATGATTAATGTTAATCATCACCTGAGGATAAATCGGCATGTCATCGGCCAAATCTTTTAACGAATGCCCACTTTCCATCATGACGTTTAATACCATCAGGGCACTGATGATGCCATCACCGGTACTGGCCAGGTTTAAATTTAGAATATGCCCGGAGGATTCGCCACCCAGGATCCAATTATTTTTATGCAGTTTTTTATGGACATTTCGGTCACCCACCTGAGCCCGTTCAAAGGGAATTCCCAAGTCTTTAAGCGCCATTTCCATGCCTTGATTCGACATTAAAGTACCCACCACGCCCCCATTAAGGCGGTTATTGGCATGTAGGTGCTTGGCCACCAAAAAAATGAGCTGATCGCCATTGACTTCATTGCCGGTGTGATCAACCATCACCACCCGATCGCCATCACCGTCCAGGGCAATGCCGACATCCGCTTTGGTTTCAATGACTTTTTCCTGCAGTACCGCCACTTCGGTGCTGCCACAGTCTTGATTGATGTTAAAACCATCCGGCCGATTACCCATCACCACCAGATCGGCTCCCAATTCGGTAAACACCCGTGGGGCAATTTGATAGGTGGCGCCATGGGCACAATCCAGGACAATTTTAAAGCCCGAGAGCATCAGATTACTGGTGGCATTTTTGCAGTATTCAATATAACGCCCATCGACGTCACTTAAACGATTGGCTTTACCTAATTGGCTGGAGTCAACCATATCCATGGGTTCATCCAACAATGCTTCAATCGCCAGTTCCTGTTCATCGGATAGTTTTTCACCATATTGATTAAAAAATTTAATGCCATTGTCGTAATAGGGGTTATGAGAAGCGCTGATAACGATACCGGCACTGGCATGCAATGTTCGGGTCAGCCAGGCCACCGCCGGGGTCGGCATGGGGCCGAACAAGGTGGTGTTGATTCCCGCTGAGACTAAACCGGCTTCCAGTGCTGATTCAAACAAATATCCTGAAACCCGGGTGTCTTTACCGATGACAATGGTTTTCCCGGGTTTACCTGATCCCAGGATTTTACCCGCGGCATAGCCCAGTTTTAAGGCAAATTCTGCCGTCATTACTGGACCGCCAACCTTACCGCGGATACCATCGGTACCAAAATATTTTTTAGTCTGTGTCATGTTGAATAAAGTGTTGGCTCATGGTTAATAGATCACGCGTTTCAGCGACATCATGCACCCGAAAGTAATCGGTGCCTTGAAAATAAGCAAATTGTGCCACCGCCAGGGAACCGGCCAGTCGCTCACCCACAGATCGGCCCAGCAGGCTTTGAAACATGGATTTTCGCGACACCCCAATCAGAACCGGAAAACCCATTTGCTTTAAGGTGCTTATATTTTTAATGAGTGTCAGGTTATGGCTAACCGTTTTACCAAAACCAATACCCGGATCCAGAATGATGCGATCAGCATCCATCCCGGCGCGCATACAGGCTTCCACCCGTTGCTCAAAAAAATCCAAAACCGCCTGTACCACGTTATCATAACGGGGATTGTCTTGCATGGTTTCCGGTGTCCCCTGCATATGCATCAAACAAACCGGTACATCTGATGCAAGCGCCACTTCCATGGCACCTTCTTGCTGTAAAGCGTTAATGTCGTTGATAAAGTCAGCTCCGGCATGTAAGGCTGCAGCCATAACTTCAGGGTGTCGGCTGTCAATGGACAGGGTAATGTCCGGATTTTGTTCACGCAGGGCTTTGATAACCGGTAGTACGCGGTTTATTTCCTCGGTTTCTGATACTTTTTGCGCCCCCGGACGGGTGGATTCGCCGCCAATGTCGATAATATCAGCACCCTCGGCAATCATTTTTTGCGCATGTTTAATGGCAGTTGTATGGTCGCTAAATTGACCACCATCTGAAAACGAATCGGGGGTTACATTTAAAACCCCCATAATTTTAAAATCTCGATTCAAGGTCGTAATTAGGTTTGTTCAGCGGCATCTCCGAACCCGGTTTGTTTCGGATCCTTGGCCTTTTTAGTCGGCTTACTGCCGCTGTCATCATCTTCATCAGTGGCTTCCCAACCCGCTGGAGGAGATGGATCTTTACCTTCCATGATTTCAGCAATCTGCTTACTGTCGATGGTTTCATATTTCATTAAGGCTTTGGCCATTAAATGTAACTTGTCTAAGTTATCCTGCAAAATCTGCTCAGCCCGTTTATAGTTACGGTCAATCAGATCACGCACCGCTTTATCAATTTTATCTGCGGTGGTGTCAGACATACTTTTATGTTGGGTCACCTGGCGACCTAAAAACACTTCACCCTCATCTTCAGAATAGGTTAACGGCCCCAATTCATCAGACAAACCCCATTTGGTGACCATGTTCTTGGCAATTTCCGTGGCCCGCTCAATATCGTTCGAAGCACCGGTGGTAACTGCATCGGGGCCACCGATGAGTTCTTCGGCAATGCGGCCGCCGTACAACGAGGAAATTTGACTTTCCAGGGCAGCTTTGCTGTAAGAATACTTGTCCTCTTCCGGAAGGAACATGGTTACGCCTAAAGCTCGACCACGGGGAATAATGGTGACTTTATAAACCGGGTCATGCTCAGGTACCAGTAAACCAACAATGGCATGGCCGGCTTCATGGTAGGCGGTGTTGCGCTTTTCAGATTCATTCATTACCATGGACCGACGTTCGGCACCCATCATAATTTTATCGCGGGCATGATCGAAATATTCCATGCTAATTTCAGTGGCATTTTCTCGGGCCGCAAATAAGGCCGCCTCATTCACCAAATTGGCCAAATCAGCACCGGAAAAACCAGGTGTACCACGGGCAATAATGCCGGGTTTCACATCGTCTGCCAAAGGTACTTTTTTCATATGTACTTTTAAGATGGCTTCCCGTCCTTGAATGTCCGGTAACGGCACCACCACTTGTCGGTCAAATCGACCGGGTCGTAATAAGGCCGGATCCAACACATCAGGTCGGTTGGTGGCGGCAATCACTATTACGCCATCGTTACCCTCAAAACCATCCATTTCAACCAGTAGTTGGTTCAAGGTTTGCTCACGTTCGTCATGACCACCACCCAATCCGGCACCACGTTGTCGTCCAACGGCATCAATTTCGTCAATAAAGATAATGCAGGGGGCATTTTTCTTGGCTTGTTCAAACATATCACGAACCCGTGAGGCGCCCACACCGACAAACATTTCCACAAAATCAGAACCGGAAATACTAAAGAAAGGTACTTTGGCTTCGCCGGCAATGGCGCGTGCCAATAAAGTTTTACCGGTTCCCGGTGGTCCGACCATCAAAATACCGCGCGGGATTTGCCCACCCAGCTTGTTAAATTTAGTGGGATCTTTAAGGAAGTCGACCACTTCGGAGACCTCTTCTTTGGCCTCTTCGGCACCAGCCATATCAGCAAAGGTGACTTTGGCATTTTCTTCGCTGAGTAATTTGGCTTTGGAGCGACCAAAACTCATGGCACCACCTTTTCCGCCACCGCCTTGCATATGGCGCATAATCAGGAAAAATAAGCCAATAAACAATAAGATGGGGAAGATGGTTTCAAAAATACGCCAACCCCAACCATCCTGTTGTGGGGCTTTGATGGAATATTTTACATCATTTAAAATTAAATCATCTTCCAAATGAGGATCGTCACCGGCTTGAACAGTGAGTTGTTCCCCGCTGGATGTAACGGCTTTAATTTTACGATGGACGGTGGTTTCAGGATCAATCACCACTTCTTCAATCTGACCGTTTTGCACCATTTTGATAAAATCAGAATACGGTACATCGGTGTTATTGGCAGGTGGCTCGACCATACTGCCGAAAACGCTCATCAGCACCATCAGGACCACAACCCAAAGTAATAAATTTTTAGTAATGTTATTCAAACTATGCCTCTTCGTTTACAATTCTTTAAAGCCCATGGATACGGCAAACACTTCACGGGAACGCGCCCGAGAAGAATCGGGTTTAACAATAACAACCCGTTGAAAATTTTGTCGCAACGCGTTTATATGTGCATCAAAACCTTCGCCTTGAAATAATTTGACCACATGCGAACCACCTGGTTCGAGTGCCTGTCGACAAAAATCCAATGCCAATTCAGCTAAATACATACTTTTTGGCTGATCGGTGGCGCTTACACCACTTAAATTGGGGGCCATGTCAGATAAAACAAGGTTTATTTTCTGACCATTTAAGGTGTCAAGCAGCTTCTGATAAACAACATCATCGGTAAAATCACCTTGAATAAAGTGTACCCCCTCTATGGCTTCTATCGGTAATAAATCCAAACCAATGATGGTCATATCATGGTTGGCTTTTTGTTTCACCACCTGGCACCAACCACCCGGGGCAGCACCGAGATCAACCACAGTCCGAACACCTGAAAGCAATTTATATTTATCGATGATTTCAATTAATTTATAGGCCGAGCGCGCTCGATATCCCTGTTGTTGGGATTTTTTGACATATTTATCGGTGAAATGCTCATGCAACCACTGATTGGAACTTTTACTACGGGTCATGGTGTCTGTTCTATTGGGGTCAAGTCCGTGTAATCGTTTGTTAAAAGGTCTCGACTGCTGTTAAAATGGCGGATTAATTCGAATTTTACCATTGAATGACACACAAATCACTGAGCAAAGCCGCAGTTAAATACCTCAAAGGAATTTCACATGGCCTCAATCCTTATGTCACCATCGCTGACAAGGGCATTACAGACAATATTATCTTGGAATTAGAAACAACTTTAGACCATCATGAATTGGTGAAAATAAAAATCAGGGTCGATCGCCAACAGCGTGCAGATATAATCAATGAACTGATTAAACTGACTAAAGCCACAGAAATACAGCGGATTGGCCAAACCTTAACTTTATACCGGGCCAACCCTAAAAATCCGGTTTATGAATTACCTCGTTAGGTTTTAACCACCATGGACTTATCAGAATCAATCATTAAACACCCGAACATCATTAAATCAGCATCTGCAGATTACTGTGAGTTTTATCACCAAACCTACCGACAAAGTATATTAATCCCCTGGGATGATGCCATCGAAATCATTGACATTAAAGAAGTGTCCGCTTTAAACACACGATTAGTAAAGAAAATGGCCAAACTAAAGCCAGAAGTTATTTTACTGGCCACCGGTGAACGCATCGAATTCCCTGACACCGAAACCTTAACACCTTTGGTCAAAGGCAATATCGGCTTTGAAGTGCTGGACAACCAGGCCGCTGCCCGAACTTTTAATATCCTCATGTCAGAGGATAGAAAGGTTTTGTGTTTAATGCTGATTTCTGCTTAAAGCACAATTGCAAAGACAAAAAAATACCCTCAGCTGAGGGTATTTTTAAATATGTTCAGACCAAAACTGATTTATTTTTGGCGGGCTTTCAATTTGGGATTAGACTTACAAATCACAAACACTTTACCGCGGCGACGCACCACTTTACAGTCTCGTGCACGAGTTTTGGCTGATTTTAATGATGACAGAACTTTCATAATTTACCGCTCAAATTCAAAGTGTGTCGATTATACGGATATTCGGCTAAACTGCAAGTCAATTATCCGCCTTGACCGTATAATTCTTGGGCTTTGCGATACATTAACCATGACGTCAGAATATATTTATCACTGGATTCAGGTCGATTACCGCGATGGGTGTGGGTGAAAAAAGCCGGTGCAATCACCAGTGTTCCTTGTTTCGGTTTTATCGCCCGCTGTTGGTAATAAAATTCTGTTTCACCCCCTTGTGTAACATCATTTAAATAAAACATCCACAACAACACTCGGTGCAATGAATCTTGCCCAGAATCTGTCGGGTGCGGATAATATTCTGAATGGTAATAAAAATATCCACCTTTTTGGCGCTTGTATTCTTGTAAATTGGTACTACCCAAACGAAAAACAGATTTAATCAAATTGGCAATGGCTACATCATCCATGGATTGAATATCCTCTGCTGAAATCTGTCTTGGGCCTTGTTTGGTCTGAATTTGCAATGCCAAAGCACCCACCAAAACAAAAGGCCATTGTCTGACATATTGAATCAGCCCTTCTAATACAGCTTGATGAATGGTGTTTAGTTCCGATTGCCACGAAGATTGCTGATTGAGCATTAAATCCATGCTGTTTTTTTTAGTTAAATCAACGCCATGGCCGGTTTGTCCTTGTTTGGCATTGTTACTTTCGGTAAATTTTTGAATACAATGCTGACAAAACTCTGTAGTCAAAGCATTGTCGTAAACACCCATAAAATCGGTCATAACAAGCGCCCAAAAATTCGCCAGTATAACATGAATTTAATGGGCAAAAAAAAAGGCGCCAAGGGATGGCGCCTTAAACAATTCGCTGAGGAAGAGGGAGGAAAAACCTCAGCTAAGTCGTATGTGAACAGATCACATACTGAAGAAATCTTGCGATTTCTAAGGGAACAATGAAAAATTCTATACGAGCAATTTTACATATACAAAATGAATATTATGTGAATAATGCATTCATTTACCTGTTTTGACCACAATAAATAAGAAAGTTCAAATTATTTTCACTAATCCTTAGTACTTAATCAAAACAGGGCTTTCCTTGCATACAACCCCTATTATAAGGTTATAATGAATAAAGACAAGTGACATTTATTTAGGTGTTTGATAAAATTTACTAATGTATCATGACTGACCAGCGTTACAAAAATATCCCACCCTTACGGGCAATCAAGGCTTTTGAAGCCTCAGCACGGTTATTAAGCTTTACCCAGGCGGCGGATGAACTTAATGTCACCCAAGCCGCCATTAGTCACCAAATTAAGAATTTAGAAGATTTAACTGGGGTGCAGTTATTTGATCGCATTAATCGCACCTTAAAGCTGACTTTTGAAGGTCGTTTATATTTAATTTCCATTCGTCAAGCCTTAGAAAATATTGAAACAGCCACCCGTCAGTTGATTAACCGCGATGCCGGTGGCACCCTTAATATTTCGGTATTACCCTCTTTTGCCACCAAATGGCTGTCAAAACGGATTTGGCGGTTTCAACAACAATACAAAGAGTTGGATGTTCGCATTGCTTCTTTTGAGTGGCTGGCTGATTTTAATAAAGACAATTGCGATGTCGCCATCCGCTACACCAATGAACCCAACTACCCTGGTCTAACCAGTGAATTGTTATTAAATGAAGAAGTTTTTCCAGTGTGCAGTAAAGCCTTCTATAAGGCTTATAAGGGCAAATTGACACCGCAAGATTTGTTAAAAGCTGAGTTATGCCACGATGACTTCACCACTGAAAACTGGGATGATTGGTTTAATGCCGCCGGTTTAGCACCACAATTACCCTTACGAGGAACCCGTTTTAGTCATATTGTCACCATGTTAGAGGCGGTGGAGAATCATCAAGGTTTTGGCCTGGGTCGTACGCCACTGGTCCAAGATGATATTAATCGAGGATTATTGGTGGCCCCCTTTGACATTTCAATCCCAGGAAAAATGGCTTATTACCTGGTATATCCCAGCAACACCGAGCAAGACCAAAAAGTACAAATCATTCGCCAATGGTTATTCGCCGAAGTGGATCAGTTTAAAAAAACCGGGATTAATCCTCCCAATCCTCTTTAGATCCGGATAAATAATCAGCAATGTCCTTGGTGAGTTTATCCAAACCCTGACGGGCTATCGATGAAATCAAATAATAAGGGCCTTGCCAACCAATTTCCTTGACATAAGCATCTGCCATGGCTTGTGCCTCTTCAGGCACGGTAATATCCGCTTTGGTAAAGACCAGCCAGCGGGTTTTATCTTTTAGTTGCTCAGAAAATTTAACCAGCTCTTGACTTAACTGGTGAAATTGTTCAACCGGACTTGGCATACCTTCATAGGCCGGCAATTCGATTAAATGCAACAGCAAACCGGTCCGCTGTAAGTGCTTTAGAAATTGAATACCCAAACCGGCACCTTCTGCGGCTCCTTCGATAACACCGGGAATATCTGCCACCACAAAACTGGTTTCAGCATCTATTTTAACCACGCCCAAAGCCGGATACAGGGTGGTAAATGGATAATCCGCTATTTTTGGTTTGGCCTGTGAAATCGCATCCACAAAAGTCGATTTTCCGGCATTGGGAAATCCCAATAAGCCCACATCTGCCAGCACCTTGAGTTCTAATTTCAAGGTCCGCTCCTGACCGGGTTTTCCGGAAGTAAATTGTTTGGGTGCCCGATTAACTGAACTTTTAAAATGCAGATTACCTAAGCCGCCGACACCACCTTTGGCCACAACTAAGGTTTGCCCATGGGTCGTGATATCGGCTAATTTTTCATCCGTTTCTAAATCATAGACTTCAGTACCGGTGGGTACTTTAATGATAATGTCCTGACCACCCTTTCCATATTGTTGACGACCGCGACCCGACTCTCCTTTCATTGCCTCGAAGTGCCTTTGGTGCCGAAAATCCACCAGGGTATTTAATCCTTGATCACCAATTAGAATAACATCACCGCCGCGACCACCATCACCACCATCAGGGCCACCATGAGGAATAAATTTTTCGCGCCTGAAACTGGCTGAGCCACTGCCACCATTGCCGGCTTTTACTGTAATTTCTACTTCGTCAACGAATTTCATGATTTACTCTTTAAATACCTTGCTTAATTATACCCAAAAGGTCTAATCAAAAAAAAAGCCCACTTTCAAAGTGGGCTTTTACAGTGCCTTTTGCTGTCTATTGTAAAACGATTTATTTCTCGTTTTCAACAGATACATATTGACGGTAGTTTTTACCTTTTTTGGCAAATTTAACGACACCGTCAGTTAACGCAAACAAAGTGTGATCCTTACCAATACCAACATTATCACCAGCGTGAAACTTAGTGCCACGTTGACGCACTAAAATATTTCCGGCCAAAACACTTTGACCACCAAACATTTTAACGCCCAGATACTTAGGATTTGAATCACGTCCGTTATTAGTACTACCTGCTGCTTTCTTATGTGCCATGAGTCACCTCTTATCCTATGTTAGTGATTTTTAATTCAGTAAAATTCTGACGATGGCCCATACGCTTCATGTGGTGCTTACGTCGTTTAAATTTTATGATGCGTACTTTTTTTCCGCGACCTTGAGACAATACCTCAGCCGAGACCTTTTTACCATCTAACATGGGTGTGCCAATTTCGAATTTCTCACCATCAGATAACATCAACACTTGATCCAATTCAACAGTGTCACCTGCTTCTGCTTTGATGGTTTCTACTTTAATAATATCGCCGGCTTTGACTCGGTATTGCTTGCCGCCTGTAGCTACAACTGCGTGCATGAAACTACTCCAATTCGGTTGTTCTTTCAAAGAGCGGGGATTTTACTTAACTTGGCCGTTAAGGTCAACTCATAATTGTGTATTTTATGGGGAGTAAGCTGTGTTTGCCCCGGTTGTTGTATTCAGTATCAATTTTTATCGATTGCATTTAATAATATTCGGCATGCCTTATCGCAGTAAAATAACCGCTACCAACACCCCTAAACCTATCAACAATGTTATCCACCAATAGTGTGGCCGTAAGGCTTTTGCCTGATGGCTGTCTGAGTCAGACTCTTCAGTCAAAGACTCACTTAACATAACATTACGAGGATGGGACGGACTAAATTTTGAGTAGCCTGAGTGCCCCGGGCACTCCACATTAAACCATTGCCCATGATAATGAATGCGGTCGCCATTGTTCAACCAGGCGCTTTCTCCCACCTGTTGGCCATTCACAAACACTTTATTGTTATTTGAAATTAATGCCAATTGAGAATCGGTCCGATATATATGCCAGCCGTCTTGGTGATGATAATCTGACTTGATAAAGGCGCCGCTTTGCTCACCAGTCAGATGCCGCAATCCAAAAACAGACGACAGCTCCTCAGAGCGGACAGCCTCTTTAAACTGCTGCGGCTCGCTAACTGCTTTTGGAATATAGTCATCATCCACCAACATCATCACCCAATCGGCCAGTTTCAGTTCATCACCGGGGTACAGCATACAGCACGATTTTACGGCAGTTCCATTGACCATGATTGGTATTGATTCAATCTGCAACACATGGCCATAGCCTGCATTGGAAATGGTCGCATGAAGATTCAAAATTTCAGGGTGATCGATTTGTACCTGACAGCCCTCATCATTGCCAATACGCAACCCGCCCTGTTGCGGTATATCAAAAACCGTTTCGCTATGTTCAAGAATTAATTTCATGCCCAGGTGATTTTAACCCCACTCCATATCAATAGTCCAAGAATTGTAACTGCAGTTAGCGAATAAAGTCATGACTCCATCGCTCAGATTGATTAACGATAGCATAATTATGCCTTTTCTTTTCGTTTCTCATATAAAATTGTGACCCACTTGTCAGTTTACAGCTTTTCACTGGATTTCAGGTAGGATTTAACTAAAATAGCTATAATAAGTAAAAGGACTCTCTGTGTCATTAAAGCATCATCATATTTTATATTGGATTATATCAGGCTGCTTTTTCCTGTTGACGGCACTTTTGATATTTAATTATATCGACATCAAGCCGCCCAAAAATTCACTTGAACCATTGGATGTCACCACATCAATAAAAGTAACTCCCGGCCGATACTATCAAACCAGTGGCTTATATCATTTAGACATGACAGGCACTTCTCACATACGCCTGCCATTAAAAAATATTCCGGATAATATGGCCTCATATTCGTTGCTCATTATAGATCAGTTTGCCAGTAACCAAGCGGTTAACCTTTACTTAACAGCCGAATTACAAAACCGGCAAGATTCAGATGTTGTCCCTTTTAAACAAAAGCTTATCAATCATCAACAATCCATCAATGAACTTAACGATGAGTGGCAGTCCGCTGTTACTATTTCCGAAGTTGCGCTGGTGATAGAATCTGAAATTGCTTTGGGTTTTGGCAATGAATTCGACAGTCAAGTCAGTTGGCAATCAATCCAGTTTTCCAATAACGACCAAATCAGTCAAACCGCTAAAATATTCAGTGAGTTACTGGCCTTCGTGCCATTGGGTTTTTCCTCCATCAACATCCACAATGGTGAAGCCATGGCCACTTACAAATCCGTATTAATATGGCTTGGCAGCTTGTTATTGATTGCCTTTATAATTTATCTTGTGCTCAAACCACCAGCGATTCATTTATTGGCCAGCATTGCACTGGCTTGGTTGGTTACTGGTCTAATATATGGTCATAACTTTGCCCAACAAATTACATTTAATCAGCAACGGTACGCTGGCCACACACAGTATCTAAATCGCATTGACCAGGGCCTTGGGGATATGGCCAAACGAATTGATGAAACCTTAGCAGCACAATCCAACAACCCGGCCAACACCAAAATACTGATTATGGGAGGGGAAAACTTCAATAACAAGCGACTCAAATATCATTTGCTGCAATACAATGTAGGTATTATTGGTCGATATGAGGACATGTTAAAAATTATTGAGCAACCAAATGTTTATGCCGTTCTACTGACACCCTTTAATGATATGTGCCAACCGGAAAATCAAACTGCAGCGCCAGTGGCCCCGAACATTGTGCTCAAAACAACCCAATTTTGCATACTGCAATGATAATGACCGCTCTTTTAACCTTTGGCTATATTTTTTACTTTATTTGTTTGGGGGTTGGTACACGGCTCGCCATCCTAAAACTCATGGGCCTGGATACCAATAAGCGGCGGCTGTCCAATCTGTTGGCTCATGGATTGTTTGTGGGCCTGTTCGTCCATGTGTTATTACTGAATGTTTTACAGCTGATTGGTAATCACAATGTATTGGTACTTGCGGTTATGATATTGATATTCTTGTCCTGCCTGACAATTATCCTCTATACCGTTATCTTGGGTGATGGAATTCACAATTCAACACACACCAGCCAACAACAAGTGATAACCATCACTGTCATTGTCATCGCTTCATTATTGATTGTCTGGAACAGTTTTCATGTTCCCAATTTAGCCTGGGATACCTGGACGGTCTGGTTAGCGCGGGCTAAACAATGGTACCACCATGGTTTAGGAGTGACTTTTGTACAACCTCAAACGTGGCTGGAATCAAACACCGGATTATTAAATTTGTCTTCACACTATCCCGATGGCCTGTCCTTAATTTTCTATCCAATGCTGTTTTTCAGTGATACTGTCAAGCCCATCCTATTGGGAATGTATTTAGTCATTTATGGATTTTTAGTGTTGTTGATGTGTAATCGCTTAGAAAAAATTAACGCCCCCTTGTACCTAAGGATGTTTTTGCTGGTTGTAATGTACACAACCCCTCTGATGGTCAATCATTTATTATTACCCGGTTATGCAGATTTAATTTTAGCGGTTTATATTTTACTGATTATGCTGGGTTTGTTGGATTATAACGACCAACCCAAACCCGCTTTGCGCCTGGTAATTATCGGTTATGCACTGATGCTGCCGTTATTAAAAATAGAAGGTTGGGTGTGGCTGATTGTGTTTATGTTTAGCCACAGCTTTATCATGTGGTTCAATGTTAAACAACGCTTGCTGATTTTAGCGCTGATGGTGATTACCTTTGTGCTGTGGTATTTAGTGGGTGGCCTTACGCTGATTACCCCATTTGGGCCACTGGTTATCAGTCCCATAGAAATCAATCTATTCAACAAAGCCTATTTATCGTTTGCTTTCTCAAACGTCACCGATGCCGTTCTCAATGGTCTGTTCTGGCAATATAATTGGTCATTGTTGTGGTTTGGCTTACCCTTTTTATGGCTTTATATGATCCACCAAAAACACAACAAAGCCCAACAAGTCAGTCACTTGTTTTTTGTCCTGGCTTTGGCGGTCATTCTGACACTTTTCTACCTGACACCGGCGGCCAAATATGCCCAGGATAACACCGCCATCAATCGAATTTTTCTGCAATTAATGCCTTGTTATATTTTCTTACTGTTTAGCATGTTGACAGCAATTATTCAGCAACCTGCATCAGCAAAAAACCTGTAAACCTGGTAACAATAAGAGCTTTTTTATTGCAAATAAGCCTGACCTTGCTGAAACACGATATCCACAGGTATGCCGGCTTCATTGATGGTGGCCAGGGCCTTCTTTAACTGCGGACTTTGCTTACCATCTTGTTTAAACCAATCAGCCACCGCTTGATAATCGCCGTCACCTTGCAAACTTAATATCTTTTCGGATAAAGCCGCGATGGCGGTCGACATTTTTTCCGGATTAACGGCATAATGCCCGCTGTTCTCGTTGTAGTTAAAAGCACCCTGTTCAGCAAAATAATTAAACCGCAATAAATTGGCGACACCATGGGCAGAACTTGAGCCAAAGCGCACAGATCGGAAAATACCGGCCATGAATGTGGTGTAATAATCCATCAACTCGCCGCCTTCTAATTCACCCATTCGGTGCAGTTTTTCCACCATGTACAGACCTAAAATATCGGCTTTACCCTCTTCCACCGCACCGGCATATTCTTTTAACGCCTCTCGCACCGTTCCTTGCTTATTGATGGTGTTCTTTATGCCGAGCCCATGGGCCACTTCATGAAACATGGTGTTGGCAAAAAAAGCATCAAAAGTGATGTGCTTACGTTGCTCAGGCACCACCAATTCATGGGCTATGGGCAAGAGAATTTTTTCAAATTTGGCATGCATGGAATTTTTAAGCTGTAACCGTCTGGTGCCTTTTGCCAATTGAACTTGTTCATCATTGGGTAAATTAATGGCGATGGTTTTACTGCCGGCATTGGTATCACCGGCATAATAAAGGGCATCATAGGCATTGAGATCAGAATCGGTACCCGGTGTTTCTTGTTTGTATTTATCAGGCACAGGCAGTTCCGCTTGTAGTTGCGGTAAAAACTGAGCATATTTAGCTAATTTTTGACTCCACACCTGGTCTTTAATTAAAACAAAAGCCTCATAAGCGGCTTTATAACCGAATAGTTGATCCTCATAAGTTTCAATCGGTCCAATCACCACATCCACAACATTATTTTTCATATCCAGCCAAGCCATATCGGAGGCCTGATAGTCGTCGTTCAAGAGGGCTTGGGCGCGTAATTGTAGATATTTTTTAAAATCTTGATCTTCAGCCAACTCAGCCGCTTGATTTAATAACTCTGCGGCTTGTTGTAACGGTTTTTGAAAAGCCACATGGTATGGAATGGCTTGTAATTGACCCCGGTCATCGGTTCTTACCAGTGTATACAAACTACGTAAGTCATCATTCGCCTGTTCATTAAATTGGTCTTTGGTCATTTCAGGTGGGTAAAAACGAGCACCCAAAGGTTTTTCGCCATAGCCTTCGAGAAATGGCTCATCACCGGCCAAACGGTCCCAGGGGCCGTAGTTAATTTCGGCATAACGTTTTAGTGCTGAATCTTCAATACTGTCCAACAATTTTTGTTTGTCACCATAACTTTGTTGCCAAAACAAATCATCCATTATTTTTGCCGCATCGATCAGGTGATTTAGCATTTTCTTTTGGTTATTATTTAAACCACTTAAATCAGCCGTTAAGGTAAATGTGGCATAGTTAGCCAACAGCTGTTCGCCAACACTTTTGGGGGGCTGATTTTTGCTGTCCTCAGGTTTTGGGTCATGCTGATAAGCCACTTCATGGTTTTCAATTGCAGTGATTGTTGATGGTTCTTGTGCCTCAGTTTGATCAGTTTCTGTCTGTGTTTGACAGGCCATTAACAGCAACATTAAAGACAATGATACGAGGGAATTTTTCATGGGGACTCCGAGCTTAAAATCTGTTGGTAAAGATGAAATATGGCTGTGGCAGTTTGCTCAATGGTTAAATTAAAATCCACTGGTTGTTTTATGATGGTCGTGTAATTGTTTTGAAGCTGTTTTAATTTGGCCACTAAATCAGTTAAGTCATTATTGCCAAAGGTATATCCGCGGGGATAGTTATTAGCCAGCCAACTCATGCCGGAACCTTCGGTATCGGCTGCCAGTGTAATTTTATGTCGTGCCATTGCTTCTAATAATACCACACCATAAGATTCGGCGCGGTCATTGGAGGCCAAACAAAACACATGACAGTCTTCCAGCAGTTGATTTTTTTCCGACTCAGTCACCGCACCGGTTAATGTCACCCGGTGTGACAGTTGTTTGGATTGGATATGTCGTTGCAATTCAGCTTTTAAATCACCATCCCCGGCAATGGTTAATTGCATGTTAGGTAAATGCTCCATGGCATCAATCAACAAACGGTGATTTTTGTAATAGCTGAGGCGGCCGACCGATAACACCTGAAAGGCTTTGTCTGACACCGGCTTGTCCTTTGGAACAATTACCTGGCTTATGTTTAAGCCCAAAGGAATGACCGACACCCGGTCAGCGAATTTTATTAATTGTGGTGAATGTTTAAGGTATTCAGGGGTGCTGACAATCACTTGACGGGCTTTTTTTATTAGTGCCGTTTCTATGGGTTTAACACAGCGATAAATAAAACGCATTAAGCCAGAAGAGGAAGAGGTGACCATGTCTGCATGCCAGCGCATTACCCAGGGTATATTTTTAGCCGAACGGTTAAACAATAACTGAAACAAGCTTGGATTGGGCACATGTAAGTGAATAATATCAATGTGATGTTCATGAATAATTCGTTTTACTTGTTTATTCAGGCCCAGCATCCATGGCGTAAACAATACTGGTCGCAGACAAGCTTGTCGTATCACGGTTAAACCAGGCATGGATTGTTCAACAGTGGTGACCGATTTTAGCCGCTGCCAATCATGATTATGCACCAATACCTTGACCTGATGACCCTGTTTAACTTGAGCTTCTGCCAAATCACATAAATAGGTTTCCATACCACCTCGATAAGGGGGATAGAATTTACCGATGTGTAACAGGTTCATGAAAAATCAGTTCTGTTTATTGCTATCAACACCATCCGATTCAGCCTGTTCCAAACCAGCTTCTAACATTGCGATACGTTGCGTTAAACGCCTGATTTTTTGCTCCTTGCGAGACAAGGCTAAGTCCATGGTGAGCATTCGAATTAAAATAAAACTGATTGACACCACCAGCAACAGGGTTGGCGGATAGGTAATACCCACTTGCACCGCCACCCAATCAATGATTTTTGGAAAAGAAGACAACACAATGGCAAAAACAGCCACCATGAGCCACCATGTGGCATAGGGACCATGCAATTTGCCTTTACGCACCAGGTATAAAATACTGATAGACAATAAGGCGCCAATAATAAATATGGTGAGGGTGGTCATTGTGATTTTTTGGCTCCAATATTAGCAATACACAAAGTGGTGGTTTGTAGCATATACTTAAACACCACCAGCCATGAACTAAAAACCCGGGATTTGCCGTCCTGTCGAAGCGACATTTTAACAGGGATTTCATGGATTTTTAAATCAGATCGCAATAACAGCAACAACACACCCACATCCTGATAATCCAGTAAGCTGGCGGCCTTATCCGCCAACACTTGAATGGCCTGTTGATTATAAATGCGAAATCCGGATGTTAAATCCTCGATTCGAATTCGAGAAATTATTTTAAATAAGCGCCATGCCATTTTTTTTAAGCGACTCACCCGTTGTGGACAAGTGCCAATAATCACATCAAACTGGTTACGGAAGGCAGCATCCAATAAATGGTTTATTTCTTCGGGTAAATGCTGTCCATCGGCATCCATGGTCAGAACAAAATCATAGCCATGGCGTTTAGCATAGCGAATTCCGGTTTGGGTGGCACCCCAGGCACCCAATTGTATGGGCAAACGCAAACAAGTCAGACCTTGATTTTTAACCACCTGAACCGTGTCATCAGAACTAAAGTCATCCACCACCAGAATATCAGCCGTCACTGCAGCACACAACTGCGGTAATAATTGTGCTAAATTATCGGCTTCATTAAAGGCCGGAATAACAATCAGTGTCTTCATTTTCAAGGGCTTGCGTTACAATGACAGACCATTATGGCGCAAGTAACTGATAACAGGGGTATATTTTGCATTTTTATCATCAAATAACATGACAGACGACATTTTAACCGTTCACGACTTGTTTTACATCAAAGGTGGTGGAGAACGTTTGGTATTGACCCTGTGCCAACAGTTGCCGAGCGACTTATTAACCGCAGCTATTAGCGATAACAGCTTTAATATCAATGGCTTAAAAAACCAAGTATATAACCTTGATGCGCTCGGCAAACGACCCGGCATTAAAACCTGGCAATTAACGCAAGCCTTTAAGAAACCCATATCATTAGATAAAACCTATCGGCATGTTATATACAGTGGTGTGGCCGCGCCCTTGGCCAGTCGCCATTTCCCTCAATCCAACAACATATTTTATTGTCACACACCGCCCCGTTTTGTCTATGATAAAAAAAACCATTACCTAAATAATCTGCCAATTTGGCAAAGGCCGGCTTTAAAAGCCTTGATTCGTTGGTTTCAACCGCAATACGAAGCCGCACTGGCCAACATGGATGTCATTATCGCCAATTCCCAACACATTCAACAACGCCTCAAAAAACACCTCAACAAATCCGCCCAGGTGGTTTACCCACCCTGTGATACCAATTATTTTAACTGGAAATCCCAGGGTGATTATTATTTATCATTGGGTCGCCATGATTCACTGAAACGCATCAATGTGATTATTGATGCCTTTAAAGCCATGCCCGATAAACAACTGGTGGTGGCCTCCGGTGGCAGTGAAACTGAAAAACTGGAAAAATCAGCCGCCGGCCACCACAACATTCGTTTTACCGGTTGGTTAGATGAACCGCAATTACTGGATTTACTGGGCCACTGTCTGGCCACCATTTACATTCCTGAAGATGAAGATTTTGGTATGACACCGGTGGAATCCATGGCCGCCGGCAAACCGGTGATTGCCAGTCACCAGGGTGGCATCAAAGAAACCATCATTGACCAGGAAACAGGCTTTTTTATTGCTGAACAGTCACTCCAGGAGCAACTCATAAAAACGGTGCAATCGCTGTCAGCCAATAAAGCCGCCGCCATGCGCAGCGCCTGTGAACATCGCGCCGAAAGCTTTAATCAACAGCAATTTATCGAGGGCATTAAAAAATATTTAAAATAATGGCGACCCTTTTCTTTAAATAATCGTCTTACTCAGTAACCACCAACAATTTTTGATTTATTTCAGTGAGCCCATTTAATCAGAACATAGATAGTAAAACCCACCATGGGCTCAAGCACCATCGACAACAAGACTGCCGAACTGTTTATGATCAGTTTGCCACTCCGGTCTATAACCTCGCTTTCAGAATTTTACAGCACCCCGAAGATGCCCAAGACACCAGCCAATTAAGCTTTATTACCGCCTTTAATCAAATCGCACAATGGTAACAACAAGTCGCTTTTGGTTTT
>QQUO01000130.1 GCA_008501575.1 Pseudomonadota bacterium | reverse complement strand
GTAAGTTTCTCAGAAATCTCACGCGGGCCGACGGAACCATACAAATGGCCTTCCGGGCTGGCGTTGGCACTGATAACCACACTGACATCTTTCAATGCTTCAGCACGGGCTTGGGCAGCGGCCAGAGATTCTTTGGCCTTGGCCACCAATTCAACTTTTTGCGCTTCAAAGGCTTTAATGTTTTCTGCCGAGGCGCGGGCGGCCATTTTTTGTGGGATCAGGTAATTACGGGCGAAACCACTTTTGACTTCAACCACATCACCTAAATCACCTAAATTTTGGACTCTGTCTAATAAAATAACTTGCATGTTACGCTCCTGCTTTATGTATCGTGTTGGTCACAATAGGGGACCAGGGCTAAATAACGGGCTCTTTTAACAGCCGTCGACAACTGGCGTTGATATTTGGCTTTAGTTCCTGTAATTCGGCTTGGTATGATCTTGCCGGTTTCAGTAATAAACTGTTTCAACAAATCCAGATCTTTATAATCAACACGCTCAATACCGGCAGCTGTAAATTTACAGTTGCGGCTGATAATACGTTGGGCGGGTCTTCTGCGTCTTTGTGGTTTAGCCATGATTAGGACTCCTGTTCTTCTGTTTCTAAGTCAGCATCTTCATTGGAAGCGTCTTCCTTTAAAGCGTCTTGTGCTTCTTTTTTGGCAGCTGCTTCTTTCTCTTCGACCGCTTTCACGTCTTCTTTAGAGACTTTTTTATCACTGTCATCGTCATCTTTCTTCAGGTGTGAATCTTCAGTGTAGGCCCTGTCAACTGACAATAATAAATGGCGCAAGATGGCATCGTTAAAACGGAATGCATCAACAATTTCATCAATGGTTTGTTGATCACATTCGATGTTTAACAAATAATAATGGGCTTTGTGTAAGCGCTGAATGGTGTACGCCAATTGACGGCGACCCCAATCTTCAGAACGGTGAACAGCACCGCCACCTTTGGTAACCATGCCGGCATATCGCTCAATCATGGCAGGCAGCTGTTCGCTTTGATCCGGATGGACCAGCAGGACAATTTCGTAATGTCTCATAGTGAGCTCCTTATGGAATAATGCCACCCGGATAAACCAACACCAATTGCCGGTTTGCGGTGTAGCAAGGAAAAATGTGGGCGAATTTTAGCGACTTTATGCTTTAATTGCAACTGTTTTAACCACTGCCCGATGCTGTTAATGGATTAATTGCACAGGCAGGTACATCCAGCTGCTGAAAAAAGTTAAAATGCCCCATTTTTATCGGACTTTGCATGTTTGATCTGCCCACCAATGATCAAAACCAAAACTGGATTCATGTCAACGGTTTAGCCCTGCCCTTGGCGGTGGCTGAATTATACCAACAAACCGATGGCTTGTTGTTATTACTGACAGATTCAGTTCACCACAGTCGGCAATTGGAAGACGAGCTGTCATTGGTCACTGCTGGTCGTGATTTATCGATTTTTCATTTTCCCCTGTGGGATACGCTGCCTTACGATGTGTTTTCGCCGAATCCTGAAATCATTTCTGAACGGTTGAAATTCCTGCAACAAATCAGCGCCCGCAATGATCATGGTATCGTGGTGATGCCGGTGCAAAACCTGATGCAAAAAGTGCCCCCTAAAGACTTTATTAAAGGCCGCAGTTTTTATGTCAAAATTGGTGATCAACTGGTTCTTGAAAAATGGCGCCATCGTTTAGACAAAAATGGTTATCACCATGTCTCAGAAGTCCGTGAAGCCGGTGAATATGTGGTTCGCGGTGGGGTGTTGGACATTTATCCAATGGGTGGTTTGGCTGCTTTTCGCATTGAGCTGTTTGACGATGAAGTCGAAAGTATCCGGATATTTGACACAGAAACCCAATTAACCATTGAGCAAGTTACTCAAATTCAAGTGATGCCGGCCAATGAATTTCCTTTTGATGAACCTGCCCGCGAACTGTTTTTAAGTCGCTTCCGAGAATATTTTGACGTTAACACCGGTCGCTCAGACATTTACCAGGATGTTCGTAAAGGTTTGCACTTTTCCGGCATTGAGCATTATTTGCCCATGTTTCATGCCAATTTAAGCGACATGTTTGATTATTTACCCAAAGATGCCACGGTGGTACATTGCCACAATAGTCATGCGGTCATGGCCACCTGGGAAAAGCAAATTCAAGCCCGTTATGAAGACCGACGACATGATCTACAAAGGCCCTTGATCGCGCCTGATAGCTTATATTTGTCGGCGCAACACACCGGCCAACAGTTGACCGCCTATCGGCAAGTGTGGATTAACAGCAAGCTAAGTACTGAGCCACAAGTTGATGTGCGATCAAGCTTAATCAAAAAACCTGATTTTGAGCAACAAACACTGGCCCAATACTTCAACCGCAGCCCGGATCGGGTATTGATTGCGGTGGATTCGCCCGGGCGCTTGGATATTGTCCAAGATAAACTTAAAAAAGCACAACCGCCGTTTGTTTATGTTGACAACATTTGTGGTTTTTTAAATTCAGATGTGCCACGTGCTTTAACCGTGGCGGCCATTGAAAACGGTGTTTATCTGAAACAGCAAGGTATCCGCATTTATGATGAGGGGTTGATATTTGGCCGTCGTGTCAGTCGTCGCCAACAGGGGCAAAAATTTCAGGCCAATCCCGAAGACATCATCAGTAATCTCACGGATTTACATTTAGATTCAGCAATTGTTCACATAGACCATGGTGTCGGCCGCTATCGGGGATTAAAAATGCTCGACTATGATGGTGAAGCTGAATACCTGGAAGTGGAATATTTAGGGGGCGACAAACTGTTTGTGCCGGTTTCATCACTGCATTTGGTGGCCCGTTACTCCGGTGCCGGCAGTGAGCAAGCACCCTGGCATAAACTGGGCTCTGACAGCTGGGCCAAAGCCAAACAAAAAGCGGCTAAGAAAGTTAAAGATGTGGCGGCTGAATTGTTATCCATTTACGCCATGCGCGAGGCCGCCGGCGGTCAACCCATCAGTATTAATGAGCAGGAATACCGGTTATTTTGTGATGGTTTCCCCTTCACTGAAACCGAAGACCAGGAACAAGCCATTGTCGCTGTTAAACAGGACATGCAAGCCAATACCCATATGGACCGGGTGATTTGTGGTGATGTTGGTTTTGGCAAAACAGAAATCGCCATGCGTGCCGCATTTTTAGCGGCCAATGATGCCAGACAAGTGATTATGTTGGTGCCCACCACCTTGCTGGCACAACAGCATTATGATAATTTCTTAGATCGCTTTGCACCCTTTCCCATTCGGGTGGAACTGTTGTCTCGTTTTGTCAGTAATAAACACAGTAAAGAAGTGATCGCAGGTATGGCAGACGGAACCGTGGACATTGTCATTGGCACCCATAAATTATTACAAAAAAATCTAAAAATTAAAAATTTGGGATTGGTCATTGTGGACGAAGAACACCGCTTCGGGGTCCGTCAGAAGGACCGTTTAAAACAATTAAAAGCCGATGTTGATTTGCTGACTTTAACGGCCACGCCGATACCCAGAACCTTAAACAGTGCGCTTTCGGGTTTACGCGATTTATCAATTATTGCGACACCGCCCAAAGCCAGACTAAGCATCAAAACCCAGGTCGTCGAATGGCATAAAAGCCTGATTAACGAAGCCTGTACCCGGGAAATTCAACGCGGCGGTCAGGTTTATTTTTTGCACAATGAAGTTCAAACCATTGAGCAAATGGCAGAACAGGTACAAAAAATCAACCCCAAGGCGCGGGTTCGGGTGGCTCATGGCCAAATGCACGAACAGGATTTACAACAAGTGATGGTGGATTTCCACAAGCAACGATTTAATATTCTGGTCTGTACCACCATCATCGAATCAGGCATCGACATCCCCAACGCCAACACCATGATTATTAACCGCGCCGATAAATTGGGATTGGCACAATTGCACCAGTTGCGTGGCCGGGTCGGACGATCACACCATAAAGCCTTTGCTTATCTCATTATTCCCGGCTGGAAAGCCATTACAAAAGACGCGAAAAAACGCCTAGAAGCCATTGAATCTCTTGAAGATTTAGGTGCCGGCTTTACCCTGGCCACCCATGACATGGAAATCCGTGGCAGTGGTGAATTATTGGGTGAAGAGCAAAGCGGCCAAATTCAAAATATTGGTTTTACCTTGTATTGTGAAATGCTTGAACGTGCTGTTAGTGCCTTGAAAAAAGGCGAAGACATCGATTTGTTGGCTGATGATGACAGCCACATTGATGTGGAACTTAATATTCCCGCCTTAATACCCGAGGATTATATTTTTGATGTCTATACCCGTTTAACTTTTTACAAACGCATGAATAATGCCAAAAATACAGACAGTTTGGATAACATTCGGGCTGAACTGGTGGATCGTTTTGGTCCGTTGCCGGATTATGCCGTAAATCTGTTTCATGTACTAAAAATAAAACTAAAAGCCGTTAAATTACATATTACCCGCTTAATCATGACTGAAGACCATGCCGATTTTAAATTTAGCCACCCCGATGAATCATTTTATGCCACTTTAATTAAGCTATTACAAACCGAACCACAACGCTTTAAGCCCTTACCGGACAATGGCTTACGTTATGTCGGTGAATTTGAAACCGCCGAACAACGCATTGATGCGGTTTACCAATTGTTTGATATACTACAACCATGAAAAAATTAGCTTTATACTGCCTGCTCCAGTTAATGGTGGCCACGGCATTTGGCCAAAACTACATTAAACGGACTGCCGAAGAACCGGTTTATGATGTTGAAGTCATTGTTTTTGGGCATCTTTTGGCACAACCGCCGGCTGAAACCATCCAGCAAGCACTTGTCTTTGAACAAGAAGCGGCCGCCACTGTTGATATTATCCCCGCGGATGATAATTGGCCGCTTATTAAAACGCCACCGGAAAAACTGGCCGATGAGCAATCCCAAACAACAGCCGACCCTAACACTGCACAAAAACCCGGGGATAATTCAGATTGGGAAATCCCCTTAAATGAAGAACCCATTGATTATGAGGTGCTCGTTTGGTATTTGAAAAGTCAGCAGCTCAGCGGTCCGGTGGTGAATCTACTGGACAATAATCCCAAATATAAACCTTTGCTTAGGCAGATTTGGCGACAACCCACCACCCCATTTAAAAACCCACTGTATGTAAAGGTTAATTCACAAAGTACTGCATCTGCCGTTGACACATTCACTCAGGATGATTCCATCAATATGGATATGACTGATTTTAGTTTCAGCCCAGTGGCACCACCGGACATTGATGATTTTCAAGTCAGCGGTCAAGTGGCCTTATCTGAAGGTCGCTTTACCCATTTACATATCAAGTTTAATTATTATAGAATCAATGAAAACAACGAAGTTCTGATCTACGGCAGTAAACAACAAAGACAAGTCGAACTAAACCAATGGCAATATTTTGACCACCAACAATTCGGCATACTTATTAAGGTCACCGCCATTAAAGCAGAGGAGTTATTATGATATCAATGAGACCCATCGCCTTACTTTTATTCACCCTGCTGGGCATCACAGGCTGTCAACAAACAACCGGTCCCAATGACAGCCAACCAACACCGGCGACCGTGGCCTCCTTATGGCAATTGGACACCAGTAAAAGCCTGATCACATACATCAGTACCAAAAACGGTGACATTCAGGAACACAACAGCCTGCAATTTTTATCCGGTTTAATTGATGCCGATAAGCAGGTCAAGTTGATAATTGATTTGAATAGTATAGACACCAATATTGAGATTCGTGATGAACGTATGCGTGAGTTGTTTTTTGAAACTGAGGACCACCCGATTGCCACAGTTAGTGCTCATATTGACAACAATTTACCACTGATGACACCTTACAATATCACTGCCAACTTAAACTTCAAAGGTATTCAGCAAACTTATCAAAGCCCGGTAATAATCCACAGTGGTGGTGGAGAAATGATGGTCACCAGTGCAGATCCGGTCACGGTATCAGCGGAAACATTTGGTTTACAGCCGGCACTTGAAAAGTTGCGTGAAATTGCCGGATTAAACAGTATTTCATCCACTGTACAAGTGGAATTCAAACTTCATTTTAAACAATCTAAATAATAGAGACCTTTGCATTAATCATACGCCATGTTAAAAAGATTAAAAACTCACCACGCAGCATTAGGGAACTTATTAATAGCGCCACGACCTATTCGCTTTTTCTTCACAGGCTTATTGCCTTCGGCAA
>QQUO01000102.1 GCA_008501575.1 Pseudomonadota bacterium | reverse complement strand
TTAGGGATTTGTATCAACCTGCTTTATAAAAATGGGTGGATTTATTCTTCTTTTAGTTTTGGTGGTGTGTTTGTCATTCCGCGTGCAAAGCGCCAGCGACCGTCAGCAGAACGATGGAGTATTGAAAAGGCGCGTTGCATGCTGATAACGGTGTCACCACCGGCATGGGGCTTTTTAATGTTTTTTTCAGTGCCCCGAATAAAAGCACGGTCTCCCCGAATGACCAACTCCTGGCAATTATAATTCTGAATGTACTTATATTGTTTCAGGAATGGCGCAAAGGCATCTGCCAGTTCTTGTCTTCCAATGAGTGGAACGGCCCCATGGCTCCAGAAAATCGCATCTTCTGTGACCAAATCCATAATGGCTTGGGTGTCACCATTTAATACAGCCGTTCGCCACATCTGCAATAATTCACCGATGGCTTGAAGCTCCACATTTGTCGTGTCGTCAGTGGCATAGGTTTGATTATCGACATCAATGATTGCACAGTCAGGTTTTTGTGCGGATGGTTCGGTTGTAAAGGCACAGACATTATTAATGGAAAATAAATAAAGAAGGATGAGCAATTGTATTTGGTCAAGTTTCATTGTTTTCGGGTGTGGTGTCTTTAACAGTCTATCTTTAGACCCTGAAATTTATTTTATTATAGCAGTCGCATGAACTCATTGGGCTTAAACCTCCAGAACAAGCTTGGCTTGGTTTAGCTTATATTAATTGTCAATTTGATTTTGTTTGTGCCATTTGCGCTGAACTATCTTTTCAATAATATGTAATTATTGAGACTATTTCATTAAATATTGATTTAAGTCAAACATCCATTTGCTCGTTATATGATAGATTAAAAAGAAAAGTAGAGAGAAATGTTTATCCTAATATACTGCCATTAATTGTTGGTACCGGAAATTTTTGGGAGCTATTGTTGGATAAATTATAAATACCAGTTTTCTCTGATATTTAGTCAGGGAACATTCCGGGAGGTGGTTGTTATGACTCAGTTTTCAAATAATACAGATTTAGAAAAATCTAATCCTGATTCTTCGAATCAGAGTTCCAGAAGGCAAAAGCTTATCTGGATTTCCCTGGCTGCAGTTGGCAGCTTATTCAGTGTATTTTTATCGTGGCCCTGGTGGCGAGACTTTAGTTATTGGGCAGAATCCGAGCTAATGTGGAAAATCTATTTTGTGCTGGGTTTTCTGCTTGCAGTTTTCGTTTTCTATGTCTTTTTTAGAAGTTTACGGACACTGTTCGATCATGATGTCATTGAGCGAGAGGAATTGGCTAATAAGTCTCGTGTTGAAGATTCGGAGGATTTGTTATGAGTTGTAAAGAAGGCGAACTCTGCGAAGAGGGTCGAAAACGAAAAGTTGCTATGCTTGTGCTTGGGTTTATGGCATTAATTTTTGTGGCTTTGTCACTGATGTCATTCCTTGATTCGCGCGGCCAAGTGATTCCAAAAAATGTCCAATATGCCGGTTTTGAAGCGGTACAGGGTAAGCGGGTTTTTCAGGCCTATAACTGTATGGGTTGTCATACCATTGTCGGTAATGGCGCCTATTTCGGACCTGATCTAACTAATACCTATGATATTACGGGGCCTGCCTGGCTCGAAGCATTCATGCCATCTGCCGCTAGCTGGCCTACTCAAGCAGCGGTACAAGTTCAATTGAATAAGCCGGAAATTGCTAAAGAAGCCGGTGTCGATGGGATTGAAGCCTATTTGGAAAAATATCCTGGCGCAGCTGAACGTATTATGCGTCGCAGTGGCCATGCATCAATTATGCCTAATTTGCCACTTAGTGGTGACGAGGTTAGTAGTGTCATTGCTTTCTTGAAATATACTTCGCAGATGGATACTGAAGGTTGGCCTCCGGTTCCACGTGTTGCCGGTCTGACTTTTCCGCATGCCACTCAGATGCCTGCTGCCGCCGTTTCGACGGTGGTATCTCCGCAATCGGGTGCTGTAGCGAACGCTTTGGAAGATCCGGTGGCTTTGGGAGAGAAACTTGTCAAAGACACTGGCTGTACTGCATGTCATTCTACCGGAAGCGATACAGTGATTGGCCCGGGATGGGGCGGACTTTATGGCAGCGTTGTCACACTCAATGATGGGTCGAGCGCTGATGTTGATGATGCGTATCTGACCGAAGCCTTGTTGGATCCCAATGCACAGATAGCTGCAGGGTTTGCTACTGGCTTAATGCCGGCCTACACAGGTATTTTGGATACTGACCAAGTTGCGGCCATCGTCGCCTATATCCGTAGTCTCGGAGGAGAATAATAATGACACTTATAAAATATGAAACCCAACGACTGAGCATGCGCTTCTTTATGGTGATGCTGGTTTTGTTCCTGTTTCAGACCGGCTTCGGGCTGCTTCTGGCGATGCAACATATCGATCCAACCATACTGTCTGGAGTGTTGAATTTTAACGTGGTGCGCGTACAGCATCTTAATTTAGGTATCCTTTGGATTCTGGCTGGTTTTATTGGCACCATATTATTTGTTGGACCGCTTTTGTCGAAACGAGAGTTGGCCGCTCCTTGGTTGATTAAGTTTTTATTCTATGCATTGTTAGTCATTGTAATCTGGAATGTGTTGACACAATACTTCGCACAACAAGGTATCGCCGGATGGTGGATGGGTCAACCCTGGTTACATGAAGGTCTGGAATATATTGAAGCCGGACGTGCGGCTGATATCGTGATTCTGATTGGATTTGCCATTTTATGTTATGTGGTTTTACGCACATTCCCACCCTTAAAACAATGGACTGAAATTCATTGGGGCTTAGGGCTTGGCGTACTGGCATTAACCGCCGTATGGATGTTTGGTTTGTTCTTTATTGAAAGACTAGATTTGCAGGAATATTTCCGCTGGTATGTCGTACATTACTGGGTTGAAGGGGTCTGGGAAGTCATTCATATCAGTCTGGTCGGTTTTATGATGGTTATGATGTTTAAAGCCAGTATGAAATCTGTCGGCTATGCGGTCTTTTGGGGTATCTCACTGGTTTGGTTATCAGGACTAATCGGTAATGCACACCATTACTTTTGGATTGGTACACCTGAGTTCTGGCAGTTCTGGGGCTCACTGTTCAGTGCTTTGGAACCTTTACCACTTATCTTTTGTTTTTGGCATATTTATTTGGATGCGCATCAAGATGGTAAACCCATCGTCAATATGCCCGCTTTTGCATTCCTCTTAGGCTCGGTGGTATTAGAGCAGGTGGGTGCAGGAATACTTGGTTTCACCATGACTTTCGCCCTGACTAATGTCTGGTCACACGGTACTTGGGTTACAGTGAGTCATGCTCACTTGGCCTTGTTTGGTACCTTTGGCATGTTGGGACTGGCAGCAGCTTATTATGCTGTGCCACTAATGCGGGGCATTCGTAATTTTGACCAACGGTATGGTAATCTGTCATTCTGGCTTGTTTTCACAGGTATGCTGGGCATGGCATTTGCATTCGCCATCGGTGGCACCGTCCAGGTCTTTGTCTATCGCACACTCGGTCTTGACTGGTTCGGTGGAGATGTCTCATCAGCGATGTATTTTGCCAAGATAATGGTGCCGCTATTTGGTTTGGTATTCACCGTTGGTGTCGGGGTATTGGTCTTTGATCTGCTGACCATTGGTCAACGCTCCGATAATGAAGATAAGTCATCGAGCCATAAATCATTGATGGCCGTACCTGCCAAAGGCTGGAGGCGCTATTTGACAGGCTGGGAGGCTGGAATTTGGTTGTTAAGCATGTGGGTTTTCGGTGCAGTTATCACCGCGGGTCTTTTGAGTTTTAACCTCGCTGTGGTGCGTGATGGTGATCCATTATTACCTTACTTTATGGCCGGTGTAGGTTATACCGGATTGCTTATGGTGACCCTGCTGTTTGTCTGGCGTTTTATCAGTTCGCTGAAGGCGCGTAGTGCTTCACCGGCCATTAATAATCGTCCTTGATTTTGTGGCTTAATCTAAACCTACGCATAATGATGCGTAGGTTTAGGTTTTTTTTAAGGTCAGTATTAGTTTTATAGGCTAGCCAGTTGCTTCAAGTCTTTTCAATTGAGCATTTATTTTAAGCTTAAATAGCAATTTTGATGGTATTTTCATAAGCCAGTAATTACGTAAGATCAATTCCCAAGCCAGGTATTTATAACAACATCGAAAATAATTCAGGTTGGTTGTTGAGATAGTCATTAAAAAAGCCCGCCGCTTTCATGCGTTGTAATAAAGGCTCGAAATCCTCAGCCTGTTTCAATTCAATCCCCACCACTGCCGGTCCATGTTCACGGTTGTGTTTCTTTTGGTACTGAAAATAAGTAATGTCATCAGCTGGCCCCAGAATATCGGCGACAAATTCTTTTAAAGCACCGGCACGTTGTGGGAAACGCACCAAAAAATAATGTTTTAAGCCATTGAATAGCATCGGACGTTCACGAATTTCTTCTATTCGGGTGATGTCATTATTGCTACCACTGAGGATGCAAACCACCCGTTTGCTTTTTATTTTATTTTGGTATTGATGCATGCCGGCAATGGCTAAGGCACCGGCAGGCTCAACCACGATGGCATCCTTGTTATATAGATTGAGGATGGTTTGGCAAATTAAACCATCCGGTACATGGATGACATCATCCAAAAGAGACTGGCAAATAGCAAAGGTGTGATGACCCACTTGCTGAACAGCCGCACCATCGACAAACCGATCAATATGATCTAATTTAATGTTATGACCTGATTGCATGGCCGCAGCCATGGAGGCGGCACCTTCAGGCTCAACACCAATAACTTGGGTATTGGGTGATAGCTGCTTAAATACGGTCAGTATGCCTGAGGCTAAACCGCCACCACCAATGGGCACAAAGACATAATCAATGCATTGACTACATTGGCTTAGAATCTCACTGGCAATGGTGGCCTGGCCGGCAATGATTTCCGGGTCATCAAAAGGGTGTATGAACGGAAAATCCTGTTGTTCACTGAAGGCGAAGGCTTGCTGTTGAGCTTCATCAAAAGTATCGCCTACCAACACCAATTCAACCTGCTCACCGCCAAACATTTTAACTTGTTCAATTTTCTGCCGGGGCGTTGTTACGGGCATGTAAACCGAGGCTTTGACCCCTAAGCTTCGACAGGTAAACGCCACCCCTTGGGCATGGTTACCGGCACTGGCGCAGACCACATGTTTAAGCGCTGGTTGTTGTTCTAATAAGCTGGCAATTTTATTGTAGGCACCGCGAATTTTATAGGAGCGAACAGTTTGTAAATCTTCCCGCTTCAATAATACATCCGCATTAAAAGTGCGGCTGTAGGTTAAATTTGATAGCAAAGGCGTAGCTGCAATGACATTGTTTAGTCTGTTGGCAGCTGCCGCCACATCAATGAAAGTAGCTGGATTGTTGACTTTTGAAGGTACGGCGGTCATGGTATTTAAGTGTTTTCAGGTCGAAGTTTTCGGACTTGTTGACCGGTTTGCCACAATTCTGAATTGCGTAAAGCGGCTAATTCTTTATTTAACTTGTCACGGTAGTCAGATTTTTGGTTGGCCTCAATAACTGCCCGCGCTTCTTCGCCGCTGGCGACACTGGCATACAGTTTTTCGAAAATAGGGGTATTGGCGTCACGAAATTTATGGCGCCAATCCAGGGCACCCCGTTGAGCAGTGGTCGAGGTGTTGGCAAACATCCAATCCATTCCATTGTCAGCCACCAAGGGCATCAGGCTTTGGGTCAATTCCTCCACTGTCTCATTAAAGGCCTCCGAAGGTGAGTGACCGTTTTTACGCAAGACGTTATATTGGGCTTCAAATAATCCGGCAATGGCACCCATTAATATGCCCCGTTCACCGGTGAGGTCAGAGTAAACTTCTTTCTTAAAATCGGTGGCAAATAAGTAACCGGAGCCCACACCAATACCCAGTGCAGTGGCGGTTTCTTTGGCATCACCGGTGACATCTTGGAAGATGGCATAACTTGAGTTCAAGCCTTTGCCTTGCTGAAAAAAAGTTCGCAATGAACGGCCTGAACCTTTGGGCGCAACCAAAACCACATCCACATCTTGGGGCGGTACAATGCCGGTTTGATCATGGTAGGTGACCGCGAAACCATGCGAAAAATATAAGGTATCACCGGCATTGAGATTGGCTTTGACCACCGGCCAGGCCGCTATTTGTCCTGCATCTGATAATAACTACATCACCACATCCGCTTTCTGAGTGGCTTCTGCCAACTC
>QQUO01000331.1 GCA_008501575.1 Pseudomonadota bacterium | reverse complement strand
CATTGATAAAATGTATGATGAGGGCTTGTTAAGCAATCACCGTATATTTTGGCAGGTTGCCAAGGTCTGCCGCAGTCTCCAATCCGGACAGCTGACACACAAAACCATCACAGAAATGATTTATGTACCAGAGACGGTTGCTGATGGCGTGTATTGGTTAAATTTACAAGTGGCGGCCTGGCAACTTAATGCCGCGCCATCTAATCCGGTTATTTGGCCAATCACATAAAAAAGCCGCCTTGTTCGGCGGCTTTTGTTTAGTACCAATAAAGCGTTTAGTCTAATCCGGATCGGAAGATAAAATCTGGTTTAAGAATCATATTAATATTGCTGATGTTATAAGTACCCCCCAATACGATGGGACTTGCAGTCAGTGGATCGCATTGACCGTTAAAACAATAACCGCCGCCATACTTGACATCCACCATACCGCCACGACCCTGGGTGACCAAATAATAGGTGTCAGGCGGAAAACCGGAGGTCATCCAGTAGCCATCAATATCAGACTCATAACCACCATAAAACGCACCCTGGCTGTTATAAATATTAACGCGTGTATTGGCGACGCCGGAAGTGGTTTCACTGTGAATTAAACGTCCGGTAAAGGTGCCGCCATCGGGTAATTCAAAAGAAAACTGTGACGTGCCATTAATACCGGTGTCAGGACTACCACCCAACACAATCGGTGTGCCGGTGGTGACATCACAGGCCGATCCGGGGCAAGATAAATTGTTATACAGAATATCAACCCAACTGCCAACTGCCGATGGACGTAAGCCCATAAACGGCAGATTAGAGCCGTTATTGGTTTTGGCGTAATAGGTGCCGGCCGGTAAGCCGGACACCGTGAAGTCACCATTGATGTCCGTGGTGGCCCAATGGGCAAACTCACCCATGTCGTCATATACCAACACATGCACATTTGCGAGTGGTGAGGATGTCACTAAATCGGTGATGGTCCCGGAAAAATCAAAGCCGGTGTCTAAGGCAAAATCAATATTCGCAGTGGTGCTGCTAACAATCACATTGACATCGGCTGTGGTTAAATCACAGGTGATACCGGGGCAATCAATGTTTCCGGACGAATCATATTTTTCCATCACATAACCCGGGCTAAAACGACCATGAAACATGGTGCCGGTACGCACGGCGTAATCACCGGCAGGCATGGCTCGGGCTGATTCATAATCTCCCGTGATTGGGTCCACAAAGGCACCACCTGCCACGTTACCGGCGGCATCATAAAACTGCATGTATTGATCATTATCGTTGATAGGTAGCCCACTGAGCGCATCGCTGACATGACCGCTGATTTTACCACCCAGTTCCAAAAGAAAATTAACGCCCACGCGATGTTCTGCCACCCCTAAGTTAATTGGTGTGCCACCGGCACCCCGGTCACATCCGGACCATGGGCAGGGCTTATTGGCGTATAACTCCCGAATATAATAATCACGACCCCAATCGCCACCTTGGGCGAAGTAGGTGCCCGGTAATAAACCGCCGATTGTAAAAGCGCCAGTTGCGCCTGGGTCTTGTAAAACGCCGTCAATAATTTGCGATGACATTAAATAATTCGTCTCATTAAAAATCATGACCAAACTGTAATCTTGCATAGGGTTTAAAGAAATGTTGTCAACCACCTTGCCTGAGATACTGGCGCCGACATCAAGGGTGAAATCAATGCCAGATTGGGTGAAACCGTTGCTTAAGATAACCGGTGTGCCCATGCCGTCGTAGGCCAAAGACGAGCAGACATTACATTGAATGTTGTTATATAGTTCGGGAATGTGCAGATTGACTTCATAGTTGGCCGATAAATACACACGGTAGGTGCCACCCGGAATGCCTCTGACAGTGTAATTGCCGAGACCGTCAAAAGTCGCAAAGGTAAACCAGTTAAAACTTGGATCGCCGGGTTTGGTGATTTCGACATTGAGGGTATCGACCGGATTGCCGGTGCCTGTTTCAACCATTTGACCGGTCAAGGTGGCGCCCACGGTTAAATTAAGATTATGACCGGAAGATGTTACACCGGTTCCTAAATTAATAACGGCCTGTGCCGGAATTTCACAGTAGCTACAAAACTGGGTGCCGGTGGTTGACCAAATGGCATCAACATAATCATCTGTCGGGTTAAAAATACCCAAATAATAATTACCGGCCGGTAAATTAATAAATGAGTAAAGCCCACCCGGGTCACTCACTTGTGAATCAACATAACTGTTGTTGTCAGCATCAAATAAATCAATAACGATTCCACCAATACCAACGGCAGCATGAAGAATTTGGCCGCTGATTTCGGATGTGCCTGGTGGTCCCATTAATTGTGGGCTTTGTGATGGAATCTGACTTTTTAATTGCCTTGATTTAAACTGGAATTCTTGTTCAGTTAAATAATTTTCAACCTTTAACTCTTGAATCAGTTCTAACTCCAGTTCCGGTGTTAAGTTGGTTTTGGCGTGCAATCCTGTGAAAGCCGATAGTGTGAATAGTATAAATATTGTTGTTAGTTTCATGGTCCTCTCCCATAAAAAATAAAAGCCTCACTTGAGGTCATACATTATTATATAACGGTTTTTATGCCCTAAAGATGACACAAATTACAAAAATAAATAAAATGATTGTTGCGTCACAAAAAGTATTGGCATTTATTTAAGAGTTATTCAGACAGGCAAATATCGCACCTTTTAAAGGCTTGGTTTATAATGACTTTTTAATTTCGAAATACCCCATGACCATATCTGCTGACTTACAAAGCGCTCGACAAGAAGCTGATAAACTGGATGTTGCTGACAGGCTGTCTCAATTCAGAAAGCAATTTTATATTCCCAGCCATGATGGTTCTGAAGTGGTGTATTTCTGTGGAAATTCCCTGGGTTTACAGCCCAAAATCACCGCCGATGCCATGCAATTAGAAATGAAAAAGTGGCAAGATGATGCGGTTAAGGGGCATTTTAGTGGCGATTTTCCCTGGATGACCTACCATGAGTTTCTGCAGGAAACCGGTGCCGATTTGGTGGGGGCGAAACCATCTGAAGTGGTTTATATGAATTCATTAACCGCGAATTTACATTTTTTAATGGTTAGTTTTTATCAGCCGCAAGGTCAAAAACGCAAGATGCTGATTGAAGCCCATGCCTTTCCGTCTGATCACTATGCCGCGGCTTCGCAACTTAAATGGCATGGCTTGGATGCTGAACAAGATTTGTTGTTGCTGGAAACCCGAGCGGGTGAAGATACCTTGCGTACCGAAGATATTCTCGGCACCATTGATAAACACGCCGCTGAACTGGCTTTGATTTTATTACCGGGGGTACAGTATTACACCGGTCAGGTGTTGGATATGAAAGCCATTACAAAAAAGGCACAGCAATACGATATTCCTGTGGGTTTTGATTTGGCCCATGCCACCGGTAATCTGGTTATGCATTTGCATGACTGGGGTGTGGATTTTGCCGCCTGGTGTTCTTATAAATACCTCAACAGTGGCCCCGGAGCGGTGGCCGGTGCATTTGTGCATGAAAAGCACCATGGTAAGGAGTTACCGCGTTTGCAGGGCTGGTGGGGTCATGAAAAATCCAGTCGCTTTGTCATGGACAATGATTTTAAACCGGCTCCGGGTGCTGATGCCTGGCAATTATCCAATCCCCCAATTTTATCATTAGCGGCGGTACGGGCCTCTTTGGAGGTTTTCAAACAAGCCGGTGGTATGCAACCGTTGGCGACCAAATCGCTGCAATTAACCTCATTTTTACGACAAATGCTGGAACAGTTTTGTGCTGATAAGGTGCGCATTTTAACCCCGAAAGAAGCCCAGGGCTGTCAGCTTTCTTTGGTGATACAAGGTCATCATCGGCCAGGTAAAGAAATTTACCAGGCCTTAAGCGCTGCCGGCATTGTGGTGGATTGGCGCGAGCCGGATGTTATTCGGGTGGCACCGACACCACTTTATAACAGTTTTCAAGACGCCCATCGCTTTGTGGAAACTTTGGTGGCCGAATTATGACTGAGCGATCTCAAAACATTGTCATATTGGGGGCCGGATTGGTGGGCTCATTACAGGCATTAATGCTGGCACAACAGGGTTATCAGGTGCGGGTTTACGATAAATTACCGGATATTCGACGACAATCCATGTCCGCTGGTCGCTCCATTAACCTGGCACTGGCATCCCGTGGACGACATGCCTTGGCACAAGCCGGTGTTTTGGAACAGACTGAAGCGTTGCTTATTCCGATGCACGGTCGCATGTTACACAACCAGCAAGGAGAACAAAAATTACAGCGTTATGGTTCGCGAGAAACCGAAGCCATTTATTCGGTGTCGCGGGCCGGATTGGTGAGTTTATTGCGGGATGAGGCCGAGGCCACCGGTATGGTGACGTTCTATTTTGAACACACCTGTAAGAACATTGATTTTATCGCCAACCGCTGTCAGTTCAATTTTCAGGACGCCGATTTATTCATTGATTTTGATTATTTATTGGCCTGTGACGGTGCCGGTAGTGTGGCACGGGGCCTAATGCAACAACAAACGCAACACCCGGATGATTTTAGTCGAGAGTTATTAGACCACGCCTATAAAGAACTGCATTTACCGCCGGATACAAAGGGTGATTTTCAATTACCGCAAAACGCATTGCATGTGTGGCCGCGAAATGATTATATGATGATTGGTTTGCCCAATCCGGGTGGCGATTTTACCCTGACCTTATTTATGCCAAAAACAGGCCCGGTGAGTTTTGCATCCATTGATAGTAAAGAGGCCTTACATGCCTTGTTCGATCAACAATTTGCTGACATTAAACCATTGATTCGGGATTTACAGGTGGATTATTTTAATAACCCCACGGGTCAATTAGGCACGGTTCGTTGTCGCAGATGGTATCAGAGCAATGTACTGTTACTCGGTGATGCCGCCCATGCGGTGGTGCCATTTCATGCCCAGGGGATGAATGCCGGTTTTGAAGATTGTGTGGCAGTGATGGACGTTTTACATCACAATAACCATGATTGGTCGGTTTTATTTGAAACCGTACAAATGGTGCGACAGGACAATACCAATGCCATTGCCGACATGTCCCTGGAAAATTATATCGAAATGCGGGCATCAGTGAATGATCCGCAGTTTCATATAAAAAAACAAGTGGCCTTTGCTTTGGAACAACGCTGGCCGGATTATTTTATTCCACGTTATTCAATGGTGATGTTTCATCGGGTGCCCTATGCTGAGGCCTATGCCCGTGGCCGGGTGCAAGCGCGCTTACTGGAACATCTCTGTCGTGATATCCAATCGACTGATAACATCGAGTTTGCCATAGATTTTGACCACGCCGAGCGGTTAATCAAAGGCAGTTTGTCGCCCATCGTTCAAGTGCAATAGGAGGTGCCTTACATTTGCTACAATATGGCTTTTTAATTCAATCAATACAATGCAAATTAACGAAATAAAACACCCATTGGTACAACATTTAATCGGCCAACTCAGAGAGCATAACCGCAGTCCGGCACAATTTAGGCCGGTGGTGGATAAGCTCAGTTATTTATTGTGTTATGAAGCCCTGAACACCCAAACCACGGTGCGTGAGGAAATTACGACTTGGGCCGGTGTCACAGCAGTGGCACGTATTGATGACAGCAAAATAACTGTGGTACCGATATTACGGGCCGGTTTAGGTATGCTTAATGGTGTGTTGGATCTATTGCCGGGTGCTTCTGTCTCGGTGGTTGGTTTTGAGCGGGATGAAAAAACCTTAAAGCCCCATGCGTATTATGAAAAATGGGCACCGGATGTGGCGAATAAAGCAGCCCTGGTGATTGACCCGATGTTGGCCACCGGCGGGACTTTTCTGGCCACCGTTGAGCGCTTAAAGGCGGTTGGTTGTAAAAATATTCATGGTGTGTTTTTATTGGCTGCCCCCGAGGGCTTGGCACAATTAACAAAGCAACATCCCGATGTCGGTATCACAGTGGCGGCAGTGGATGAACGACTGAATGAGCTCGGTTATATCATCCCCGGCCTGGGCGATGCCGGAGATCGGATTTTTAACACGGTTGTTGAGTGAAAGAAAACCGTTGATTTAGTATTAAAATTGATCTCTACCGCCAAAATATTATATAAAAATTCCCTCCCCCTGACTTTAACTGAAAAAAATACAACATAGTGAGTAATTTCAATTGAAAATATTTATGGATAGCAACTGAATTAATGAAAAATATTAACTTAAATGTTGGCAAACAAACTGGGTGGACATTTCAACCAAATACCATTGATTGTTTCAGTGAGCTTATTGGTCAACTTGGTAGTCAATTTAAAGAATATAATTTACCTCAAGAAGAACGTCCTCCCCATCATTTGATATCGATTTATTTTTTGAGATATTTATCAGGTGGAGGCGTTATAAAAGGCTTAAGTAAAGACGCAGACTTAATGACGATTTTAAAATTAAAATCAGACAATAAGTTACCACCCTCTTTATCTAAAAATAAGCAAAATATTGAAATAAAAATTGTAAGACAAATCGATAATATGATCCAAGCTCGGAAACTCTTTTCAGAGGTAATTACTTTTCAAGATTTACTAAAAGCACAAAAATCTACAGTCAAAAATCAGAAAAAGCATGGGATCAGAAAAAAACAATACTGGGTGGGTGATAAATCTAAAAATAATTCATCCTTTTACACCTGCCATCCACAGCAAATAGAAAAGCTGTTATTGGACTTATTGGTGTTCATTAACAATACAGAAATTGATCCGTTAGTTAAAGTGGCTATATTAGTTCATCAGTTTGCCATGATACACCCATTTAAAGATGGCAATGGCAGAGTTCTAAGAATTTTAATTATGCAAATATTAGCTGAAAAATGTGATGAAGTTTACATTTCTATCTTGTTGTTTTACATTAAGATTCTCGCCGACAGGGAGTTGTATGACTCAATCGAAAAGCTAAGAAATGGCTCTTTCACAGATTTCTTAACTTTTTGGACAAACTGTCTTCGATGGTCAGATGATACTTATTTGTTTTGTATAAATCTTTTGCAAAATGATGACAATAATAGTTCATTAGCTTTCAAAATAATCGAATTTGACTATTATTTGAAAATGATGAAAAGAGATTTTGATTCACAAAAATAATAAAAATCATTTGCAAATTTAATTTTAAGAAGAGGAGTATTTCGTGTTACGTAAAATAAAATGAAGATGTGTCTTCATTTTTTAGAAAAACAATCAAATTAATAGCCATTACTTTGAGTTTGGCGATACCAGTTACATCTTTCTCACAAGATTATTCTACTGAATCAGGAGGTAATGAAGACGATTATCCATGTTGTGGTCCAATTGAAGTTCCGGGTTATCCGCCCGAAGATCCACCACCATTTGATCCAGATGATAATCCTGGATGGCAAGGCGGAGATGGTGGGGGTGGTGGATCAGGAGGTGATAATGGCAATGGCCCCGAACCTGATCCTGCAGTTTGCCTTGATTTACAGCAGAGAAAACCTGAAAATTGTTTTTCTGATCCCGGTAGCTCAGTGAATTATACTCCGTATGTTAATAATAATTATAACAACGTGATTAATCCCTACGTATTCCCTTGGAATGTTCGACAATTTGATTATTTAACTTTGCCGACAGCTCGTTCAGTCATATCTACTTTAACAAGTAGATATTATTCAACAGGCGATTACACAAATGCTAGAGCGTCTATGTGGATAAGTCTAGCTTCTTATTGTAGTATCAATCATTCTACAGAGATGCAAGATTGTTTAACAGAGCAAGCCGAATTTTTAGCTTCAGTTCGTCCAGTTAGTTATGGAGGAAATTCTTCATGGTATGGTGAGGTTAGCTGGGGAGGAATTACAGTTGGCTATAATTCTAGTTGGAGCCAAGGTAATTGGGTTACAACAATCTTACAACAGGTAGATAATGATAAAGTTTGTCACTTGTGGTATCAGCATCCTGACCAAGAAGTTTGTAACGGCGGAAATTAGGAGATTGTTATGAAAATAATATCAATATTAACTTTAGTTGTAATTATATTGACTGGTTATTATTTAGTTAATATACAAGACACCTCAAAAACTAAAAACGAACAATTTAAGAGTGGATTAACTACTGAAGTAAAAAAAGATATAAAACCAAACGAGCAAAAAAAACCAAATAATGACACAAAGGTTGTATTTTCAAAAGATAATAAACATCAGGAAAGACTTGAATTGCTTAAACCTCTTAGCAAATCAGAACTTGAACACAAGTGGGAAGAAGCTTATGGTTGTTATATCCAAGGTGCTGAAAAAGTTGATGATGATGTGTTGTTGTCAACGGAGTGCGCAAATAGTTTGTTAACAGCAAGTTCCTTTGAAGAAGCTGTATGGATGCAACGTCAGGGCTACCCAGATAAGTACCAGCTTGATCTTCTTAATTATCCTGAAAATGTGAGCAAAATTAAACAAATGGCAGATAAAAAGTATGTTCCTGCCATTAATTTAATGGCGGTGCATTCGTTTCAAAATGAACATTATAAAAATGCCATGAGTTGGGCTTTAAGAGCGAGTGCGTACGCAGATCCAACGGATACATTTCCTTTTAGAATGCATGGTGAAGCGATGATTAAGGGCGGATTTTTTGAGCTGGGTTTAGCTGAACTGAAAGTGGCTGATTATTTGGGCGACAGTGATGCCGGTTCGCTATTTCTTCAGTTGACTTCTGATTCAAGTATTAAAGCTTCATCGGCCATTGAAAATGCCAACCTAATAATGGCCAGACGATTTAATGCGCCTTTTAATCAATATCCTTCAGATCCAAGACCTGTCGGAGGTGGTGGATAAAAAATATAAAAAAGTATATTTGATGTGTGTACCTCTTCTTTTTAAGGGGTACACATTTTCAAAAAAGTTACCAATATACACCACCACAAGTTATCTTCTTATTCTCTGTGCTATAATTTTTGCCTTTTTGAGCCATAACATTAAGTGGCCAGTTAATTTGTGCAATTAAAAACGGGAGAACAGCATGTCTGAAAAGCAAACCGCCGCCGGTCCAATTACCCGCGGACCTTATCCGGAACTGACACCGCATGCGGTGCTTGTCGGTTATTTCCTGGGTGTTATTTTAGCCATATCCATTGGTTATGCCTCTTTGAAGCTGGGTTTTTCCATCGAAGGCTCAGAATTGGCCGCGATATTGGGTTTTGGGATTTTGCGGGGCATGATGCGACGGCGTTCGATTGTGGAGAATAACGTCGCACAGACTGTGGCTTCGGGCGTTAATGGCGCTTCCTCGGGTATGATGTTTTCGGTACCGGCGATTTTTATTCTTGGCTATGGCATGGATTTTAATCCCTATGTGCTCACTTTAGGCGCCATTGCCGGTGCTTTTTTGGGGATTGCTTTTATTATTCCCTTGCGTAAACAAATGATTGATTATGAGCGCCTGACCTATCCCGGCGGGGTGGCGGTGGCCTCCATTCTAAAATCACCCGGTGCCGGGATTCGCAAAGCCATGCTGTTGGTGGGTGCCATGGTTTTCTCCGGTGTGGTGCATGTGATTTCTCTGGTTTCAGGGCATGAATATTGGCCTTTATTTGAACAACTGGGCTTGCCGGAATACTTGAATGGTACCTGGTACCTGTCTTTGATGACCATCGGTGTTGCCTTTATTGCCGGGCGCGGCGGCCTGGCTTTTATTATTGGCGGCTTTGTCTGTTATTGGGTGCTGGCACCGTTACTGGATATCACCGGTATGTTTCCGGTGGTTGACGGGGTGGCAGTGACTGATCCGAATCAATTGCGTCTTATGTTGTTTCGACCGACGGGTATTGGTATGTTGATTGGCGGTGCCATTGTCGGGGTTTTATTTGCATTACCTTTAATTAAATCAGCAATTAAATCGATGCAATCATCGGCACAAGATGACCTCGCTTCAAGCAAGGATGAAATGCCCATTAAATTATTGTACTTTGCGGTGGTTGGCGCCGCCATTTTATTGGGTGTGATGGCGGTTACATCGGCCCAGGAAGTGGGCATAATGCGGGGTGTATTGATGGCGGTTTTAGGGACTTTATGGATTTGGATGGCAGGTATTATTCTGTCTGAAGCCATTGGTCGGACCAACTGGTCGCCCCTGTCAGGTATGACCTTAATCGCGGTGACTTTATTGATTATGATTACCCAAATGTTTGGCGGTATGAGTACCGGTCCGGCCATTGTGGCAGCCATTACTGTGGGTGCCGCCACCTGTGTGGCCATGAGTCAGGCCACCGATTTAATGCTTGATTTAAAAACCGGTTATCTGGTTGGTGCCACCCCGCGACAACAACAACTGGGTCAATTTATGGGCGCCTGGTTGGGCCCCATTGTGGTGATTATATTGATTTTCATGTTACATGAAGCTTTTGGCCTCGGTGGTAAAGAATTCCCGGCCCCGCAAGGCCAAGCCTTGGCCTCCATGGTGGAAGGCATTACCGGTGGTGATGTGCCCACCGCAAAATACATTGCCGGTGCGGTTCTGGGCGGTTTATTGTCGTTGTTACAAGCCGGTTTAGGCATTACTGTCGGCTTAGGCTTCTATCTGCCATTCAGCATCGTACTGACTTACGCCATCGGCACTTTAATTCGCGAAGTCGTTGATCGCAGCAAAGGTAAATCCTGGTCAGAAGGTAAAGGTATTCCAATCGCAGCCGGCTTGATTGTCGGGGAAGCCTTGGTGGGTGTGGGTAACGCCGTTTATGTCATTGCAACAGCTTCATAAGGAGTAGACAGATGAAAAATATAGCCTTTGGTTTTGTGGTTCTGGCCTTTTTAGGGGGTGCTTTTTTAACGTCTTTAGACGAAGACACCGTTAACTGGACTTATTTTGTACCGGTCACGGTGCTCGGATTTTTAGGTGCTTTTGTGTACAAAATAGAAGCCAATAAAGCCGCCACCCACGGCGATGTATTAAAAAATAATATGGCGATTTTGGACCAGTCTTTACACAATATTGCCAAAAATCTGGCCGAATTGAATGGTCAAAAAGAACGCATTCCGACCTATGAAATGCGGTTTGAGATTGATCGCTTATTTCGTGAGGATCTGATGCAATTTGCCGATGCCCGTGAGAGTATTAAGCATTTATACGGGGTGCAAGCTTATGCCGATGTCATGAGTTCATTCGCCGCCGGTGAGCGGTACATTAATCGCATCTGGTCAGCCTCAACCGACGGTTATGTGGATGAGGTGCTGTTGTATGTCTCCAAAGCCAATGACCAGTTCGAACATGCCAGAGAAGTGTTTGATGGGGCTAAAGCTGTCGCAGGATAATTATTTTTTGGCATAAATAACCGGACGACCCCAACCAAATAAATCATCCGGCTGAGGTCGGATGATTTGTGCTTGTCGAAAACCGATTTGTTGAAGTCGATCGGTGATGTCATGGCCATAATTTCGAAAACAAAACACTTGGCCATGACCACGTAATTTATCGCTGTGGTATTCCGGTGGCAAAATTGCCTGTCTGTGGCCAGCAATAATTGCAGTACGCTCGATGGTTGTTTGATTCAAATCAATCGGTACAGTAAACAGGGTAAAACCACCGGGTTTTAAAACCCTGTACAATTCACTAAAGCCTTGAAAATCATCTTCAACATGCTCAAAAACTTCTAACGAAGTGCAGACATCAAACTGTTCATCGGCGAAACTTAATTGTTGTACATCTTGACATTGAATACCGTTCACGATTGTGCCAATTGGTGTTTCCGGAAAGTATTCACTTACTGTGATGTGGTGGTCGGTTTTATACAACATGCGGACAAAAGCACCGCGACCGGACAATTCATAAACAGCCAATGATTTGGCATGCATGGTTTTTTGGTGAAATACCCGAGCCAAAGATTGTGCCACCGCGGAAGCCCCACAAAAGACACAGCGAATACCCATTTCGTTATCATTTAAGCGCACCAATAGCCTTTTACGACAGCAGTGACAGTCCTCTCGTCGTAGTCTTAATGACTTAAATTGTACCTGTTTACCAAGATGGCTTAACCGCGATAGTATCCCCATGCCTTATGATAAAATCCCCCGTTTCTGCAGGTCATCCTTGATGTCGTTGAGGGTGACTTGTAATGGCGTGATTTCATAGCCTAATTGGTCTAAGGCTTTACTGCTATCAGCGCGGTAGCGGTGAGTAATCAGTTGTAAGGATTCGGGGGTTAAATCCGGTGGTTGGTTGCTGATAAAGGACAATATGTATTGTGATCGTGCCACCAGCTTCAGCAGCCATTGGGGTTTTTGTTTAAAATCCACATGCACCCCAAAGGTTTTCGCCACATATGCAATAAAAGCTTCAAACGTTAAATTATGACCACCCAGAATATAATGGTTTTGACGGTGGCCGTTGTTGGCCGCTTTAACACAGCCGACGGCCACATCACGGACATCTGCAAATGAGCCGGCCCCCCGGGGAATACTGGGTAAACTGTTGTCAATAATCATCTTAAACAGGCGTACCCAATTATGCCGGTCTTCGGGGCCAATGATGTGAGAGGGGTGGACAATCACCCAATCAAGCGATTTGTGTTGTTTAATTAAACGTTCAGCCTGGGCTTTGGAAGCGACATAGTTGACAGCACTGACGATACCATAGGAGTTGCTGTTTTCATCAATGACCACGGTGTCACTGTGGTGCACACCATAGGTGGCGACAGAAGAAACGTGTAATAAACGTGTTTGTGGTCGGTCACTTAAGCATTGCAGTAAATGTTGGGTGCCGGTGACATTGGTGAGGGTTTGTTGGGCATTATTTTTTGACCAGGTGCCGGTATCAGCAGCGGTGTGAAACAGGACATCAATGTCGTTTGGAATGACTTCGGTCAAAGAGGCCAAAGACAAAATATTTCCCTGTACATAATTAACCTCAGGTAAAAGATTTTCTGGTATGCTTCGACACAGGGCAGTCACCTGCCAGCCCTGGTGAATCAATTCACGGCATAAGTGACGACCCAAGAAACCGGTGGCTCCGGTCACAAAAGCTTTTTTGGGGAGGTTTTTTTCCATAACAGATTAATCCAAATAATCAAAAAACAGTTTAACACTTTACTTGTTAAAAAGGACTTATCACAATTTATAAAACATGCTAAAAAGTTTGAAACCACACCACTTCGCGTTAGAAGACGTATCAATAGAACCACTATTAATGGTGCTTCCTGCCTTATTTGGTGTAATTTCAATTCTTTTTCCCAAAGTCTTAAAACTATTTAAAGGCCCCTAATATGGAATCTTTATCCGTTAAACACCATTTGACACAAACCATTCGTTTGTCACTGCCTTTAATTATCAGTCAGGTGATGATGGTGGGCATGACCTTTGTGGACACGGTGATGGCGGGACAGTTGGGTGCCACCACCTTAGCTGCTGTGGCGGTCGGCAGTTCGGTGTGGTCAACGGTGATTTTATTTGTGTTTGGAACATTAATGGTAATCCCGCCAATTGTGTCTGAAAAAGAGGGCGCACGGCTGCACCATGAGGTGGCCCCATTTTTCAGACAGGCCTTGTGGCTGGCCCTTTTATTGGGGTTACTGTTCAGTGTTGTGATTCGATTGGTCGATCCAATCTTTACTTTATTCAAAACCCAGGAAGAGGTCATTCCCGAAGCGGTGGGTTATCTCAATGCCATTGGTTGGGGCGTTTTACCTTTGGCCTTTTTTGTGTCGTTTCGTTATTTGGCCGACGGTTTATCAATTACCAAAACCACCATGTATGTCAGCTTTGTCGGTTTGTTATTGAACATACCATTGAACTGGATTTTAATGTTTGGCCATTTTGGCTTTCCGGCCCTGGGTGCGGCCGGCACCGGGTATGCTTCGGCACTGGTAATTACCTGTCAAATGTTGGTGTATGTTTTTATCATTAAAAAGCATAAAATCATCGGCAGTTACCAGATTTTTAGCCGTTTCGATTCACCCAATTGGTACGCCATAACCCGGTTACTAAAAATGGGTTTGCCGGTGGGGATTTCGATGTTCGCAGAAGTGGGGTTTTTCTCGGTGATTACCCTGTTGTCCTCATCCTTAGCCACGGTGGTGGTGGCCGCCCACCAAATCGCCCTCAACTTCTCCTCGTTACTGTTTATGGTGCCTTTGGGTTTGTCCATGGGCATCACCATTCGGGTGGGTAATGCCGTGGGCCGCAAAAACAACAAAGATATCAACAATGCCGGATTTTTAGGTGTTGGTTTGGTGTTATTCACCCAATTATTTTCAGCGTCAGTAACCCTGCTGTTCGCCGCTGATATTGTTCGCCTTTATACCGATGACAGCGAGGTGGCTGAGATAGCCGTTAGTCTGTTATTTTATGCCGCTGTGTTTCAATTATCTGACGGCATCCAGGTGGCCGCCGCCGGTGCTTTGCGTGGCATTAAAGACATGACATTTATTATGAACAGCAATCTGTTTTCATTCTGGCTATTGGGTTTTGCCGCATCCTGGTATTTGTGCTTTCCCATGGGCATGGGCGCACCGGGCTTATGGATCGGTATTATCGTCGGCTTATCAGCCGCTGCGGTGCTGAACCTGTTGCGTTTTTGGTACAAAACCAGACAATTTAAAAAAAACCAAATTCCTGAATCAATTACCTAACAACGTTTTACGAATGATGTAAGATTAAGCCATAGTTATAAAGAAACTAAATTATGAATATACGAATAGTAAACTTCATGAGTTTGGTATTGATAAGTCTAACAGGCTTTGTGGAAGTGACACACGCACAAAAGGCTGAACAAGTGCTTGAGGATCGGCCGGTACAAATCATCAATCGGGTGCCGCCCCAATACCCCACTTTGGCACTGGCCAAAAAAACCGAAGGCTGGGTTAAAATTACTTTTACCATCAATACAGATGGTGATGTGGAAGATATTACTGTGATTGAATCAGAACCGGCCAAGGTCTTTGATAGGGCTGCCGTTAAGGCAGTCAGTCAATTTAAGTTTTTAGCCCCCATTAAAAACGGCGAGGTGGTGTCGCAACGCACCAGTCAGTTGATTCAGTTTGATATCCAGAACCAAGAGGTCAGTAATCTGGCTTTTTTCGGTGGGTTTTTACAAAACCTCAATAAAGCCCAAGGTATCGCCCACCAATCCATTTATGGGCAAGATGATGTTGTCTTGCTGGTTAAAGACCTTCGTTTAGAATCAGCCATAAAAGCTGATCAAGCAACTTTAAATCAATTGGTCTTAAAGGTTGTTCCTGATGTAACCGGATTTCCTCAATATGTCGAAGTGATGCGTAACGATTTTGCCGAAAATAACATCGAGCTTGATGTGGAGAAGATGAAAGAAAGGACTTTAAAAGGTGCGCAAATAGCCGCCAATGTCCCGGCCGAATACTACAACCCAACGTACATTTACGCGATGGCAAAAAACCATCCGCCGACCGTTTTCGGCATTATGGAAGCAAAATCCATGCCCATTCCGGACTATTCCCATGAAATGACCTTAAAAGCTCAAATAACAATTAATCAGCAAGGACTTATCACCAAAGTCATAGATGCCCAAATTGACGGCGAACCGATGTCAGCGGAATTTATGAAAGTACTTTTAGACACCTTGGTGTTTAAACCGGCCTATCAAAACTTTGAGCCGGTGGAAGACACCGTTGATTTGACCATAGGATTTAGTTTGGTTCAAAGCTCGGATGTTGAGGCGATTAAAAAGCAATGGATGGCCAGTCCACAAAACAAGCAATGACTCACAAATGGGATTTGAAGAATGAATTAGCTGTAGAAGAATTCTCATAATCTATGCTCAACCAATTACTGATATTTCGCACCTTAACCGTCCTTGGCCAATTGGGCCTGTTGTGGGCGGGAGACTGGTTTGGCTTTACAGTTGATAATGATTGGGTGTGGTGCGCGCCGGTTGCTTATTTGAGTTTGGTGTACGGCAGTTATTTCTTAAAAGCCAGCAGTGATTTTTCCAAGAGTTTACTGGTGGTAGATTTAGCGGCCTGGATTGTGTTTTTTGCATTATTGGATGGTGTTTCCAATCCCTTAATTTGGTGTTTAATGCTGCCGATTATGCTGGCCGGTTTGAGCCAAAGCATTGGCTTTACCTGGATTATGACTTTGTTGAGTAATCTCAGTTATGTGGTGCTTTGGGTGCTGACTCCGATGCCCGATACCGGTATGCACAACGGTCATGAGCCGTTTAATGCCCATGTGTTGGGGATGTGGGTTGGTTTTGTGTTGATTTCGAATTTGTTGACTTATATCACCACCCAATTAATGAAAACCATTCATGATAAAAACCGGCAGTTATTGGCTATTGAACAACAACGCGCAGAAGATCAGCACATCATGACCATGGCCACCATGGCCACCGGCTTGGCCCATGAATTGGGTTCGCCCTTAAACAGTATTAAGTTACTGGCGGCTGAGTTATCGAGCACAATGCCCGATAAAAAAACCTTGCAGGCAGATTTAACGGTGATTGATGAGCAGGTTGCCCGCTGTCAATCAACCATTCGAGAAATGGTCGATTTAGCCAATGATCCTGACTATCTGAATTCACAGGTAACAGATCTGAAGACTCTGATGGATGACATGATAAGTCGATTCCGACAAAATCATCCGGACATTGCCGTAAGCATCACCGGCGAGACCCATCAGTCGGTGATGACAGATGCTTTGTTACAGTTGGCATTGTTAAATATTCTCAATAATTCGGCCGCCGCCCAGGCCAGGCAAATTACCATCATGACCAAAGCCAAAGCCAACCAAACAGAAATGAGTATTCGTGATAACGGTTTAGGATCGCAGTTTAATCAGGGCAGCGGTTTAGGCATTGGTTTAAAACTAAGTCGCAGAATCCTGCGTTCTGCCGGTGGTACATTGGCATTTAAGAGGCATCAGCACGGTGCTGAAACATTAATCACCTTAGCCCGGATTGAATCATGAAAACCCTGCTGATTGTCGATGATGATCAAGTCCTGAGAACCACTTTAAAACGGGTCATGAGTCGTTACCAGCTGCAGGTCTTTGCCGCTGCGGACAGTCACAGTGCTTTAGAGGTGAGTGAACAACAGACCATCGATATGGCATTAATAGATTTAAAATTGGGTGAGGAATCGGGCTTGGTGTTGATTACCGATTTATTGATTAAATATCCCAAGATGAACATTGTGGTGATGACCGGTTACGCTTCCATCGCCACCGCCATTAATGCCATTAAATTGGGCGCGATAAATTACCTCACCAAACCGGTCAGTGCCGAAGACATACTTAATGCCTTCGCAGAAACCCAAGCCCAAACCAGCATTAACAGCCAAGCGATGTCACCCAAGCGCCTCGAATGGGAGCATATTCAGCGGATATTGATGGAACATGACGGTAATATCACAAAAACCGCACAAGCCCTGAATATGCATCGGCGAACCTTACAAAGAAAACTAAAAAAGAAACCGGTTCAAGGTTAATGTTATTATTGCCAAATATGACAACCCTTTAAGCACAGACAAAATCAAAGTCGAGTCAAACTATTAGCAATTCAGGTGCGGAGGGCGAGAATTGAACCTAAAAGAAAGAACTGACCACAGAAAAACATAACTTAAAAGAGGAAGAATAAAACCATGAAACTTTACCTAATACTCCTGTTGTTTTTGTTAAGTGCTTGTACAAATGAGAAGAATAATAATGTAGTGTCAAATTATGAAGACGGTGAAAAGATAATTTTTACAGAAGAGATGCTCGAAAAGGCCGCCATCACAAGTTTTAATGGTATTGATTATTTGCAGCCCTCTGATACAAGCATAAAAATGACGGCTATTATAGATGTTACAACAATAGACGAAGAAAACATTGCCCGTTACAAAGAAAAACTAGAAAAAGAAATGATGTCCCAAGCGTTTAGTATTTGCCGAGATATTGAGGATGTTTCCCGTATAGAATTGGATGAAACTGTTTCAGTGAGCGAAATAACGGAAAGAGTATTTCCATATCGTGTCTCTCAGCAAATGTATATTGAGTGTATTCGTCCTATTTCAATTGAGGCAAGATTAAAATCAACTTGGTTTAACACGCATGAATTAACTTTTCCTCAACTAAATTCTGTGCAGTCTAATGTCACCATAAAATGGCCATATGATGTAGAAATACTTTCAGACAGTGATAATTCTATTATCAGAGGAACTTTAGGAAGGTTAATGATTTCTGCCTGTGATGAAGAATATGATGGTTTGTCAAAAATTCATACGAAACATGAGCTAGTTTTAAATGACAAAGATAAGTTCTTTCCAAGAACGTTAAATTACAATATAACTTTAGAGTGTACTGAAGATATTCAAGACAGCAAAAAACAAAAGCTGTTAGAAATAGTGAATAGTCACCCATAAAACTTCAGCGATGGCTTACCACGAATCTGCACTGTGTTAAGAAGTAACAAAACTGTTTGAATGAAAGTATTTTGGGCTTTTTAACCCTGACACCAAAGTTGATTACAAACTCATCAGCTCTTTAAACTGTTGAGTTTGGCGGCGGGATAGTTCGATGGTTTCACCACCGGATAAATGGACGCGGATGCCTTGTATCCAGGGCTCGACTTTTTGGATATGATTAAGGTTAATCAGTTGGTTGCGGTTGGCGCGGAAAAACTGGTTGTCATCGAGGCGTTCGGCCAGTTGATTCAGGGTTTTATTGAGCATCGGCCGGTTATCTTCAAAGTATAAGGTGGTGTAATTACCACTGACTTCAAACAGGCGAATATCACCGAGCGTGACAAACCAGCATTGTTCACCATCTTTAACAAACACCTGGTCATGAAGACGGAGCGTATTGCGGTTTTTTTCTGTCGGTTGTTGAGTTTTTAATAATGACTTTTGTTGAACAATTTTAGAGACTGCACGATCCAGGGCGTCCGGTTCGATGGGTTTTTGCAGGTAATCCAGGGCGTTATGCTGAAAGGCTTTAATGGCGTATTCGTCGTAAGCGGTGACAAACACCACCTGGGGCACCTGATCCAGTTGTTCCAATAACTCAAAACCATTCATCCCCGGCATTTGGATATCCAAAAACAGAACATCCGGTATTTTTTTGTTGATCAGTTTAAGGGCTTGTTCGGCATTGGCAGCTTCTGCCTGAACGTTAATTTCAGGGTGTGGCTCCAGTAGATGTTTAAGTTCCTGACGGGCCAACCGTGAATCATCAATAATCATGGCATTGATGGTGGCTTTTGAATTCATAATTAGTTGCTTTGTTTATCCGTTGTATAAGGAATTGATAGCTTGGCAGAGACACAGTCATCGCTTTGATTGCTTAAAGTAAAACGGGCTTCACCTGGGTACATAAGCTTAAGTCGCTGCCGTAAATTGGTTAGGCCAATACCTGAGGAAGACTGGTTTTTCATGAGTTGTCCGTCATTGACGACTGAGACTGTCAGTTCGTCTTTGATTCGGGTGATGTCGATGCTGATGTGGCCGCCTTGCGGTCGAATGGCAATGCCATGCTTAATCGCATTTTCGACCAACAGCTGGATACTCATGGGCGGTATTTTAGCATCTAATGCCTCATCGCTAAAAGTGATGTTATGGCTTAAACGATGTTCAAAATGAATATCCTCCAAAGCCAAATAATTACGAATATGTTGTAACTCATCTCGAACAGTAACTTCAGACTGTTCACTGAAGCGGAAAGAATATTTCAATATCTCAGATAAATGTGTAATCATGGTGCGGGTGGTCTCAGGACTTTCCAGGGTCATCGCCCGCATATTGTTCAGACAATTAAAAATAAAATGCGGGTTGAGCTGGGCTTTTAAGGCCAGTAATTCATTTTTATGCAGCGCTGAAGTGAGTTCCATTTCCCGCAGTTGTTGGCGCCGACTGGCACGATAATGACCAATCACTAAATACAACAAAGTCCATAAGCATAAAACAACCCAGTATTGCGCCACCGTGAAAAACAAAATAGTCATCGAATAGGTTTGCCAGGTCATGATATTAAGACCAAACATCATGAATAACGAGACCAGAAACTGACCGATGAGAGCCATCAAAAAGGTCACAAGCAGCAGTTGTAAAACCAGTCGTGCATGATATTTTGATTGAAACCAATCCCAGCGGTGAATGAGGTGACGAATCAAGCCGGAGGCCGGTACGTAGTAACACCAGGCAAAAAGCTGTATTGATAACGAGCCTAACGTTATTTGGCCACTTAAACCACTAAAAAACAAACCACTCAGCAGCAGGAAGATAAACCAACCTGCTGCATTAACAACCCAAAACAAAAGGGATGATTTCATGGTGGATTCATTGAGCCGCTAAAAAAGCATCCATTTTAGCAAAATAAAAGCCAGGGTCATCCCACATGATGAAATGCTTGCCGGTATCGGTAATCACCAAGTGATTATTTTCCATGGCCGCATATTGACCGCCGTAACTGGCCTGTAAACGCTCATGGCTCATGCCGTAATCTTTATAGGCAATCCATGAACCCATCACCAATGTCGGGGTTTTAACAGTAGCGATTTCCTGACGTAAATCGGTGGTCATCATTTCATACATGGCTTGTGAAACACTGTCCGAATCACTGTCCATACCCCATTTTTTAGCGAGCTTGATTTTTTCAGGGTCGGTAATCATTGATGGTAGGATTTGATCTAGCGAAGCTGAACTCATGGCCTCGTCTTGCTTATCCATTTGCGCTTTGATGATATCAGCCATGGCTTTTGAGTTTTCTTCGGTGGCCCCGGGTGCGGTTAACGCCGGTATAAAAGGTACTGCATCGACAATGACGATTTTCTGAAATAATTCAGGTTGTTCAACCGCCATCATAAGCGCCATAAAACCACCCAGACTATGCCCAACGACAATTGGATTGCCGATCTTTTGGGCTTCTAAATAGTCAAGTAGTTGATCCCGCACCTGACTTAAGTATGGCACAGTTTCTGCCATCGGCGGCTGACCGGCAAAACCCGGTAAAGTCACCACATGCATTTGATACTGGTCTTTATAATGGGCGACGGTGTCATCCCAAACATCGCCGGAATTACTCAAACCCGGAATTAACAACATGGGCGAGCCTTGACCATGGACTTCCACAGCAAAGTCATAATCCGCTGCGAATAAAGGTGCCGAAATCAACAAACTAAAAAAAACAATATTTTTCATACAAACTCCAAAGATTAATAATACGATGAAGTATAGCGATAAGCCTAAAAAATCAGTGTAAAACTATATAAACGGTTTGTGCACTGGATAAGTGGTTAATGCTTTTTAAGAATAGTGTGTTTTTGGAAAATACCGCCGGTCAATAACAGCAGCGAGCCTAATAATAAATACAGTAAGCTTGAATTAAACGGCACTTGTTGTATGGGTAGAACACCGAATGGAAAAGTTTCTTGATGGATGACAGTGGAATCATCGTTATTAACAATTGTTAGGTTGAGTTGGTAATCACCTGCACTAAAAGCACCTAATTCAAAGTATTCATATCCTTCTGGGGTTGGAACGCCAATGGGACAACCAAAATTATGATAGGAGACCTGTAAATTGACCTGTGTGCCGACTATATTTAAGTTTGGGTTTGAATATTCTTGGCCACACATAAAAAATATACCGAAGTTTAATATCTGCCCTTCTCTTATTGGATTAGGATTAAATAAATAATAATCAAAAGCGTTAGTCTGGCTTTGAAATGAACCTATAAAAACAAAGATAAATATCAGCTTCTTCATTCTATATCTCGCATTCAATAGCTTCTTAAACGGTTACGCTGGAGCCATAAAACGCCAATCAGAAGTATCAAAGACAATAATACCCAATAAGCAAAGTTTGAAGTCACAGGCACTGATTTAACCGGCAGAACACCAAAATTAATTATTTCTTGGTATTGAACAGGCGGTGAGCCACTGTTAATGTTCAAGTTAAGTTGGTAATTACCGACTGGTAACACTTCCAGGTCTAGGTACATAAAACCTTCGGGTGGAGGGACGCCAATAACACAGGGATGATAAGTGACATGGTAATCGATGATAAAACCATTCACATTAAAACTGTGATCAGTCCAGTTTCGACAGCCCACGACAAACCCGATGGTTACCATTTGGCCTTCCATGGCCGGATTGGGTTGGATTTCAATCAGATTAGAAAAATCTGGTTGGGCCAGTGCTTGAGATTGTAATAAGCCCATAAACAGGATAAAAGTTAATAATTTTTTCATTCTTTTTTCTTCATCTCAAAACTTCTGCCCATTTGTGTGAATGACATGGTTTGATTGTCCGCATTAAATACCATGGTAATATTAGCCGCTGCGAAGGTAAATTCAGTTTCACTTTTAGCGGTCAACGGGAATGCCCCCTGGCCGGTGGCCTGGGCCTGTAATTGACCGCCTTTTAATGACACGGTGATATCCAGGGGAAACCCTTCAGAGGCATAGACACCAGTATAACTTTGTAACAGCGCTTCATCAACTTCAGCGGCTTGTGGTTTGGCGTCGTCGTTGCGTTGATAGACATTGTGGTTATCGCCCTGGTTTAAGGTGAAACTGTTCATATCTGCTTTGAACAGCATTTCAATGTTCGCCGGTTGAAAAGTAAAGCGGTGTTCGCCATCCGGAGATAAAGGGAAAGCCCCTTGTCCGGTGGCTTGCGCCAGCAGTTGGTCATCCATTAACATCACTTCGATATCCAGCGGGCTGGTGTCGCTTTGGAAATAACCGGTGTACGGTTTGAGTTGCTCTGCTTTGACTTCTAAGGCAGCCAGTTTATTGTCCAAGGAATGACCGAAGTAAGCATCGATCAGGGCGCTGTTTAAGTCATCCATGCCGGTTTTATTCAGGCCATTACTGAGTACCACGGTGGTGACTTCGATTTCCGGGAAATATATGGCATGACTGGCAAAGCCTTCAATGCCGCCATTGTGCCAATAACCGATAACTTCGTGGTCATTATTTTTGGCCTTGGTTTGAAAAATCCCGTAACCAAACCCATCGGTAAGTGTTGTCATCTGTTTTAAACTGTCCTTAGACAATAATTTATCATTAAACAAACCCCGGAAAAAAAGCTGTAAATCGTCACTGCTGGAAATTATGGCACCGGCGGCACCGGCCACCGACAGACTCCAGGGATCGATGGCCTGCCATTGGTTTTGAGCATTGTGCCATTGATAGGACACTGTGTCAGAATTGTTGTCATCCATACCGTAATAGGTGTGTTTGAGATTTAAAGGTTCTACGATGTGCTGTTTGAGTAAATCAGCATAATTCTGACCGCTGATTTGTTCCAGGATATAGCCCAATAATAAAAAATTACTGTTACTGTAAACACCTTTCTCGCCGGGTTTAAATGCCGCCGGTAAAGCTTCAATACGCGCCACCATCTGTTCCGGTGTCTGTGGTGATTGGTAATAGGTCATAAAATCAGCGCTGTCGGTATAACTGGCAATGCCCGAATGGTGAGTGAGCATGTGACCGATGGTGATGTCTTTGGCGTTGGCAACCTTTGGATAAAATTGGGCCAAAGGTGTATTTAAACTGAGCTTCCCGGCTTCAATCATTTTGAAAGTCAACACCGCAGTAAAGGTCTTGCTGATGGAGCCGATTTTATATTGGCTGACAGACTGAGATTGTTGCAAGCTGATGCCTGTCCCGTCTTTATCGCCGTCTTTATCAGAATTCTTTTTAGGGGGCACCCAGGTTTGTTTAAAAATAGGCACATCACCCTGATACAAGGCCCAGGTGCCTAACATACGATTATGCTCAGCCAGAGCCTGACCATATTCGGTCAGCGGCGCTTCAGCGGTGCGGTTAATGTCAGTCTTGGCAAAGGCTGATAAACTAATCAACAAGCCCAATAAACACAGCACATAACTGGCCAGTGGCTTGCAGGTTTTTGCGACAGATTGATTGGCGTTCATAATGGTCATCGTGGTGAAGAAAATTTAGTGTAGCACAGCAATGTGATTTCATGCTTGTGTTAAAAGTCATACAGATTGATGTACATCAATGTCAATTCCAGTGGCTGTGGCTACATTAAAGCATTGTTATACTTTTCAGATCAGTCATGAATGCATCAAATACAACGCCTAACCTCGACAGCGATGAATTAAGTCGGGAACCTGAGCGAATTATTAAACGAAATTTACATGATGTGGCTTTTGATCTTAATCGCTTGGATCGCACCTTAACCACCATTCGCCGACAGCACCATGAATTCAGTCGCGAAAAACAACTGCGGTTACAAGCACAAATATTACGCCACTTAAAACACAAACAAGGTGGCGCACCCCACCCGTCAGTTTTGCAACTGCAAGACGCCATTGAGCATGTACTTTTGGCCAATACTTATATCATTAGTGCAAAATACTACATCAATCACCGCGCGCAAAGGCGCTTTCAGCGACAACAACGCCACCGCTTTTATTTGCTTATACAAGCCATGCGTGAAGAAATCATTGATCAACCCACCGCCCCAGCCGGTGATATAAACCAACAAAGTCACAAAAACTGGTCAAACCTATGCCTGTCCCTGTTTGCGCAAATCCTCAATCAGGTGTTCGATCCCAATAGCGAAAGTCTTGAGCTCAGCGAAGACTTAAAGTTAAGTCTAATACAATTACCGGCTGAGGTTTTGGATGCTTTGCTGACAAAAGTTGAGGAAATAATAAGGCCATAAACTTAAAAACAGATTCTGTTTTCTAATTGTTATTAAGTATCTGTAGAAGTGAGTTTTTTTGGTAGAGATTAACAGCCTGCTCTTCAGGATTAAATTGGTCTTGTTTGACAAAACTAAAGCCTAACTTTTCGATTAGTTTTATGGAACTGATGTTATTCGGGCTTATGATGGCCAGTAATTTATGCAGCTTTAATTGCCGTGCATGTTCAATGACAGCCAACGACGATTCATAGGCAAAGCCCTGTCGCCAATAATCCTGACTGATGGCAAAGCCGATATCCGGCGCATCGAGGTAATCGCGTCGTACTAAGCCATTAACACCAATCGGTTCCTTTGTCAGCTTGTCCTCAACCAAGTACAACCAAAAACCATATTTCTTATAATTCGCTCGAACAACTTCAATAAAATCTCGGGTTTTAGAAAGACTCGACAGCCCACGGTCTCCAATATGCTTAATAAAGGGCGCTTGGTTATACAGATCAAACAGAAAATCAGCGTCAGATTGATTGATATGACGGAGTTGCAGGCGGTTTGTTTGGCTAATTCTCATAAAGGTATTTTTAATGGCATGAGGTATATCTATAACTAAGAAAATACATTTTTTTAATATAATGAGTATTTATTTTATAGGGTTATCAGTGATAATGAAAAGGGAATACAATAATTATGACATCAGTGATTTCAATATTATTTCTGCCTTATAAAATTAGTGGTTAACTTATGTTAAATGCATTCCTGTTACTTTGTGGTATTGGCCTGCTGGCGGTGGGTGGCGAGGCTTTGATTCGTGGGGCTTTGGGGTTGGCAGAGCGGTTGGCGGTGTCGCCTTTGTTGACGGGTTTGGTTATTGTGGGGTTTGGGACTTCTATGCCGGAGCTGGTGGTTTCAGTGGATGCGGTTCGAAGTGGTCAACCTGATATTGCCATTGGTAATGTGGTTGGCAGTAATATCGGCAATGTTCTTTTGGTGCTTGGTCTTTGTGCGGTAATTACACCGTTAACGGTGACGCCACTTTCGTTGCGCCGTGATGCCTTGAGTGTTATTGCCGTAAGCTTGTTGTTTATTATGTTGACCCACAATGGGCTGTTGTCACGATTGGATGCCTTGATATTTTTAGTGATTTTAGTGCTTTACCTTTTGTGGGCTTATTGGAGTGAGTGGTTCGAGGCGACACTTTCGGCGACGGTCTATAAAGCAGAATCAGAGGTGCTGGAAAAAGTGCCTAAATCTCTTGCCTGGTCGATCTCTGCGGTCGTTATTGGCTTAATATTGATGATTACCGGTTCACAAGTTTTGCTGAAAGGTGCCGTTGGTATGGCGCATGCTTTTGCTGTGTCCGAGGCGGTCATCGGTTTAACGCTGGTGGCGGTTGGGACATCACTGCCTGAACTATCGATATCTGTGATTGCTGCCATACGCGGACACGCGGATGTGGCTGTTGGTAATATTCTGGGTAGTAATATGTTTAACTTATTGGCAATTCTTGGGGTTTCAGCCCTGATTCAACCCATGAAAGTCACAGAACGGGTTTTGGATTTTGATCAATGGGTCATGCTTGGTGCGGCGGTGTTACTGCTTATATTTTTGTGGAGCGGTCGCCGTTTAAATCGGCTGGAAGGTGGTTTGTTATTGATTGGCTATATAGGTTACATTGCTGCCAGTTATCTGGTATTTGGCAATTAGATGCAAAATATCGTTTAATGCGATACTTGTTGTTTAATGGATGGTGGGGTAGAAACAGATGGTGCCGACACGAGGAGTCGAACCCCGGACCTACTGATTACAAGTCAGTTGCTCTACCAACTGAGCTATGTCGGCACTGGTTGGCGCTTGTTAAAACAAGGAAGCGAAGTATAGTCAAAATATGGATGTTGTTCAATAAATTTTTCAGTAAATAAACGATTGTTGCGGGCGTTGCTTTAATTATTAGCGGTTAACTGAGATAATAGCGATTCTCATTTACATCATAATTATTAACATGACATCTTTTTCTTTAGTGTTCAAAGACCAGATTCCACTGAATGATCATTCTGTATCCATTCGTTTTCAGGTGGACAGTGTAATGCCGTTGATTGCGATTGCCGGGCAGTTTGTGCGATTGCATATGCAGCAGGATGATGGCTTTGACACTTTTCGCAGTTATTCGATTGCCAATATATTTCCCACGGAAAAGGCTGAGTTGGCTGAGATTGAGATTGCCATGACTTGGGTGGAAGGGGGTTTGGCGACCCGTAAGTTATCCAGTATGCAGCCGGGGGATCGATTAGAAGCCTCGGGACCCTATGGTCGATTTTGTTTGTTACCGGATCATCATCAGCGTTACTTTCTGATTGCCACGGGCACCGGTGTCACACCCTATCGGGCGATGTTGAATGAACTGAAAAATCGTTTGGAACAAGGCGCAGAGATTTATCTGGTCATGGGTGCGCAAGATGCGCCGGGTTTGTTGTATGAAGCCGACTTTAGAGCGGTGGAAAAAGCGTATGATAATTTTCATTATATCCCCTGTTTATCACGGCGTATGCGGGATGAACCGGCCTTGAATGACCGCTCTGGTTATGTGCAAAAGTTTTTGGCCGAACTTGATTTTGATGCAGATTCAGATATTGCTTATTTATGTGGTAATCCGGGTATGGTGGATGAGAGTTTTGCGTTGTTAAAAGACAAAGGACTGCCGGTGACTTTAATTAAACGCGAAAAATATGTCAGCCCGCCGGTGAAGAAGAAGTAACGGCATTAAATTAATACAATTGTGGATCTCTTTAACCACAGAGGCACAGAGGGCACAGAGAAAAGATTCAAATAAATAATTTAAAAACGATGAAAAGCGTTGCTTTTGTTCGCTTCGCTCACTGGGTGGCCTTCAGGACGAGGGTCTGCAGCGATAGCAGGCAGTTATTGTTGTACTTTATGGCATCCATGCCAACAGCCCTTCGGGTTGCTTCGCATGGTAAAACGGCTGTCCTGCCGTTGCCTTAAGGGCCCTACTGTTGGTGATCCGACAATCTCTGCATTCCTTGCATCCATGCAAATCGACGCGATAGCTGCCTTCGGGTCACCAACAGTTGGACCCTTTAGGGCAGCCCGAATACGATGGCTTAAGTGACAAGTTTGCGTGTACTAACAGTCAGATTCTTAAAGAAGTTATAATCTGCCCGGCGTGCGGACGTCATTAAAATATTGCGACATGCTCGGGCTTGACCCGGGCATCCATGATCAGTGTAAGTACTTTGTGGGCTTTGTGAAAACCTTTGCGATCTCTGTGGTAATTTCTAAAGATCAACCTGATTATTAAAAACCAATTTTGTGACTTCTGGGAGGTTTGCCAGAATGAGCTAATCGGGTACACTGTTAGGCTTTCAATAATCAGAATTTCTCATGCTTCGAATTATTTGTGTTACGGTATTGTTGTGCGCCGGGGGGTTGGTTTGGGCGCAAGACAACGGCTCATCAGAAAAACTAACCTTGTCAGATTGTTTTATTGGCGATGAAACCGCCGGTGTTTCTGTGGCGGCACAATGTGGTCGATTAACCGTTCCTGAGGACCGTCGCAATCCAGATGGTCGCTCTATTGAGCTAAATGTGGCGGTGGTTAATTCGGATGTTGAAACCCCCAAACAGGATGC
>QQUO01000238.1 GCA_008501575.1 Pseudomonadota bacterium | reverse complement strand
AGCCCTGGAAAAATATTTAGACGGTGAAGAGCCTTCAATTGAAACCATTAAAGCCTGTATCCGCAAAGGCACGAACAAGCTGGATTTTTTCCCAACTTATTGTGGCTCGGCCTTTAAAAACAAAGGAATTCAGTTGGTTTTGAATGCCATTGTTGACTATTTGCCTGCGCCTACTGAAGTTCCGCCTCAGCCTGAAGTGGATTTAGAAGGTAATGAAACCGGTAAGTTCGCGATTGTCGATCCTAAAGGACCATTACGTGCTTTGGCCTTTAAAATTATGGATGACCGTTATGGTGCCTTAACCTTTATCCGCATTTATTCAGGGGCCATGGAAAAAGGAACCACCGTTTTAAATACCTTTACCGGCAAAACCGAGCGTATTGGTCGTATTGTTGAAATGCATGCTGACTCTCGTCAGGAGCTGGAATCAGCCCAAGCCGGTGATATTGTTGCGGTTTTGGGTATGAAAAATGTTCAAACCGGTCACACCTTGTGTGATCCCAATAACCCGGCCACTTTAGAGCCCATGGTATTCCCTGATCCGGTTATCTCGATGGCTGTGGCACCAAAAGATAAATCAGCTGCTGAAAAACTGGGTGTGGTATTGGGTAAAATGATTAAAGAAGACCCGTCATTCCAAGTTGAGACTGATGAAGATTCCGGTGAGACCATCCTTAAGGGAATGGGTGAACTGCACCTGGATATTAAGGTTGATATTTTAAAACGTACCCACGGTGTTGAAGTGGAAGTGGGTCAGCCCCAAGTGGCTTACCGTGAAGCGATCACTGCACCGGTTACCGATTCCTATACCCATAAGAAACAATCCGGTGGTTCGGGTCAGTTTGGTAAAATTGATTACACCATTGAACCCGGTGAAACCGGTTCCGGTTATGTCTTTGAATCAACGGTTACCGGCGGTAACGTGCCGAAAGAATACTGGCAAGCCATTGAAAAAGGCTTTCACAGCTGTATGGTTGAAGGTACTCTGGCCGGCTATCCTTTGCAGGATTTGAAATTCACCCTGCAAGATGGTCAATACCATGCCGTTGACTCCTCGACCATGGCTTTTGAATCCGCCGCCAAAGGTGCTTATCGCCAATCGATTCCAAAAGCCAAACCACAGTTAATGGAGCCGATTATGAAAGTGGATGTTTATACCCCCGATGATCATGTGGGTGATGTGATCGGTGATTTGAATCGCCGCCGTGGTATGATTAAATCACAAGATCCAACAGCCACAGCGGTGCGCATTAAAGCCGATGTGCCACTGTCTGAAATGTTTGGTTATATTGGCTCATTACGGACCATGACTTCAGGTCGTGGCCAGTTCTCCATGGAGTTTTCACACTACATGCCATGTCCTGCCAATATCGCTGATGAAGTGATTGAGGCGGCCAGAGAACGTCGCAAAGCCAGCTGATCTCTGCTGTAAAAAATGACCAAAAAAGGGTGGCTTTAATAGCTGCCCTTTTTTATGCCTCAGGTTAAGATAAAGCCCATGACTGAAATAAACTTCAAGCAGAAATTGAACATTAATCGTCCCTACGGCGAATCTCAAAGTGAGCAACAATGGCCAGCCATAGAATACGCCTTAGAGAGTGATCGCGGCCGCATTATTAATTCGCCGTCTTTACGCAGGCTGCAACAAAAGACACAGGTTTTTCCTTTAGAGCGCAATGCCGCCGTTCGTTCCAGGCTGACCCATTCTTTGGAGGTCCAACAAAACGGCCGATACCTGGTGCAAATGGTCTATAAAAAACTAAATGATAAAGCCCGCAAATATGGATTAGACGGTGGCCAACAAGCCGTGACTTCACTGGTGGAAATGGCCTGTTTGATGCATGATATTGGCAACCCTCCTTTTGGTCATTTTGGAGAACAAGTTATTTCTGACTGGTTTAGCGGTTATTTAGCGCATGAAGGTCATTGGCCACAGACAAATGATGCAAATGATGCACTGAAAAACACCATGCAAGGGGATTTAAGTCATTTTGAAGGCAATGCCCAGGCCATTCGATTAACGGCCCGTTTGGAGCGCATGAATCTCAGTTATGCACAAACCGCAGCGATTTTAAAATACAGTCGCAGTAATGCCGAGACAGCCGCTAAACAATTGGATTATGTGCAAAAAAAAGCCGGTTATTATTTATCTGAGCAGGCATTTATTTCAGACTTGTGGCAGGCCGTTTCAGTGCAACCGGGTCATCGCTTTCCATTGACCTACTTGATGGAAGCCGCCGATGACATTGCCTACTGCCTGGCTGATATTGAAGATGCAGTGGAAAAAGGCATTATGCCCTTGGCTTATTTAATTGAATTGATTGTTTCAGCTTATCAAGCATTGGAAGGAGACGCCAACAAACTATTTTTAGGTCAGCAGCCGGATCATCTAATGAGTTTACAAGCGGTATTAGACAAAGCCTATCAGGACAGCCAGCAAGTCAGTATTAACAGCAATCAAGCCTTCTTTATCAAAATCCGGGTACCCATCATTCACTATCTGGTGAATCATGCCGCGCAGCAATTTGTCGAACACATCGAAGCCATTTACCACGGGAACTACAACCAAGCCCTGTTAGAAGACGGCAGTGAAGCCCACCGATTGTTAAAAACATTTAAGCAGGTCGGATTAAAACATGTCTATTGTCATAACGAAGTGCAACGCCTGGAACTACAAGGCCAACAAATTATCACCGGCATACTCGATCACAATGCAACTTTATTAAAACTACCGACAGAAGAATTCCAAAAACTATTAAGAGACGGCAAACTTACCACCGAACGCCTGCTCATTAATCGCATGGATCCGAATCATTTAAAAGCCTACCAACTGGCCATGCAAGGCGTTGACACCAATCACAGCCTGTGGGATTTTTATCACCGCTGCCGCCTACTGCAAGACCACATCAGCGCCATGACCGACCACAGCGCCTACGATGAGTATCGCTTGTTGCAGGTGAGTGATTAAAAAAACAATATGAATGCTTCGAACTTAAGACTCTATCGGGATTAACGGTTGTGTGCCTAAGAAATTGACTATAATTAGAGTGCCTAATCAGAGTTCCTGTTCCAGATTATTCTCCAGATTATTAGATTATTAAAGAAAACCAAAATAATGTAAAGGGTACTGACCTTTTTATTTATGATAGTTGTTAAGTCCATAAGTATTGATATTAAACGATTAGATATTTTTTGTTTTTAATAAAAAATTGAATTTTTTTTGAAAAAAACAGACTCAAGGGTCAATAACTATAAGGTATTGAGCCAAGGTTTTTAAATAAACAGAGGGAAAAGATAATGAATAAGTTGGCATTATTGATTTTTGTTTTAACTCAAGCAGGTTGTTCGAACTATTCAACAAATGTGATCAGTTTGATGGCGGATAAAAAGTTTGAAAAGTATGAAGTATTAAAAGTCAGGGGGTATATTCATATTGAATATGATGATATGAATTTATATCATGAAAAAAATGCCGATGAACATATAGATGTGGCTTTTGATAAGAACATGACTTTCGATAAGCCCTTACGTGAAGGTAAATATACTTGTGTTGATGTAACAGGTAGGTTCAGACAATACTCGGAAGGTTATATTTATGTAGGTAATGCAAATAGTAAGCATGGCATTATCGTAGCTACAGATATCAGAAGATGTAAATAAGGAATAATCGGCAAAGAATAATCTGGGAGAATAATCTGAATAATCTGGATTAATCTGATTAATCTGGGACATGCACTAGGTTAGGTAATAAAAGCATAGATTTTGACTGACATTTTTATACTGACAATGCATAAATTTGATTTGCTATTGAGCGTTTCGGTGAAATTCAGAAGGTTTTATTGTTTTATTCAGGGTTTTACGACTTTTACCTGATTCAAGCCGAGCGGTATGGCTTCACAGAAGTGAAGAGGTTAGAAAAAACAGTTGGGTTTATTCTATTCTAAAGCAGGTTTTAGGCGTAATCCTAACGTCCATTTGCGCTTGGTTTTGGCTGAATATTCTTTAAGTTGATTAACCGTTCCGACTGCGGAGAAACCAACAGATTTAAAGCCCTTGATCTCGTCTAGCCACGTGTCAGGATTCAGCTCTAACTCTGTTAATACCGAGCCTAGTTTGTGAGAAATATAACCTCTCTTATTATCTCTGAGAACCCGCCCTGTTTCATCGACCATATCGATGTAGCTAGAAAGATAATAGGGCAGATCATTGTCACCTTTTCCGAACGGTAGTAAATCAGTTGACTCAGCTTCAATCCGTTCTTTAACCGAAGTGTATTCTGAATCACTCAAAGACTTAGCCACGCACGGGCATTAAAAAGTAAAAGGCTTCTTTCACTCCGTGAAAACCGCCATTCACTTTTTAACTGTGCTCCTGCCCTAATCGGATTTAAATCGACACGCATGACGGTATAAAGTAAGCACTTCTTTTGCTGCACAAAAACCGTACTCACTTTTTAGCCTATGCTGCCATGTAATTCAGATTAGCTTTTACTCTGCCACTAAATTTGACGGAATCAAATTTGAATGCCGAAGGTAGCCCGCAGGGTGATTTACAAGGATGTAAATTTTAAAAATGACCGTTACAATGATCTTCCTCATTGGCCATTCGTGCAGCACAAGAAGAAATGTTAGTGCGGTTTTCACGGAGTGAAAGAAGCGCTAATATTTCGACTGACCGTGCGTGTATTCGTTTACCGACTTCATGAACCATGATATTGAGCATAACCGTTCACGGTATTCAGCCGCATACTTTTTAACAAGGCGAAGTGATGCGCCATCTAAGTCATTACCTCTCAAATATCGATCACACATAACAGGTAAAGAGTATAAAGATTGCCAGGTTATCAGTACCTGCTTATCCGTCCAGTTATCATTGGCACCGATCTTCAGTACAAGGTGAAAATGGTTGCTCACGCACGACGGCATTCAGCAGGCACTTCTTCTGCTGCGCAGAAACCGTACCTGCCTCATTACCTGTGCTATGGTATAAGAACAAACATCAATGGCGAATATTGATGTGACCTTTTTGATGCGATCAATAAGCCATTGTCGACGGTGTTCGAATGATTGTCCGGTTAGAGCATCTTCGCCACACACATGGCCGCAAACGCGGCAGCGCTTCTTTCACTGCGTAAAACCACACTTTGCTTATTGCTATGCTAAAAGCCCGTTTAACACATCGAGAAACGATATGATAATAAGGCGTATCTTCAACACAAATTTGCTGACTTCTTGCAATGGTCATACAATTCTCCAAGTAAAAATACCATTTGACCTCATGGTCCCTACTTTTGGTGCGTCGTTAAAACTTAAAAATCTGTAGCAATATTCTGATGGCGTGTACGAAAATGACTATAATGAGGTGACTGTCCTGAATGGTAACTACTCATATCATGAAATAATGAAGATTAATTATCAGGACAAGTGTTGGATATTGCATATTGTTTTAGGACAAAAGCACGACATAAGGCGTTTGAGGAATAAACAGCAGTGTTCAAAATCCTGTGTCAGTTTACTAAAATACATTAAACCATAGAATATAAATGACACAAGATTTTGATTTTGAAAAAGCCTTAGAGTCCCTAAAATCAGGAGTAGGTCTTAATGGCAAAGATGTTATTTTAACACCATTGCTTAAAATACCATCAATTCCAGCCACCTTCATCCCAGTTCATTTGATCCCAGTTCCATGGGTTGTTATTACACATAACTTGTAAAGTATCAACACCACCAGCAGGCATGTTACCGCTGCTGTTGTTGGTGATGCAGTTTTGTTGTTGTGGTGTACTTGGGAAGCTGTTTATTTCAACCGCCCAGTTGTCACCAATACTTACCTCGGTTGCAAAGACAAACACACCATTGTTGTTTAAATTAAGAGTCTCAGATTGGCTTTGGGTGGTCAGTTTTAAAATTAAACCACTGTTATTGATCCCTGAAGCCGTGCCTGAAACCAAGGCAGTGGCTTCAAAGCCCGATTTAAAGATTAGATCAGTGGCCATGCTTTGGCCACTGACTATTAGCCATAAAAAAAGTATAAAAAATTTCATCGTCAGACTCCTTATTGGGTTTCAAATAAAGAACCAGCACGCCAGTCATAAATACCTGATACTGTTCGTTGAGATCCACCACTGATTACTGAGTAGTTACCTGATGCTTCGTTATACCTGCCGCCGCTAACACTTGAGACGTTTCCAGATGCAATGTTTTCAACACCCCCTGAAACTGATGATTGATTATTAGAAGCAATATTTAAATTGCCACCACTCACACTTGAACCGTATCCAGA
>QQUO01000201.1 GCA_008501575.1 Pseudomonadota bacterium | reverse complement strand
GGCGTTTTTTAACAAGGCGCGTGCTATGGCAATTCGCTGTCGTTGGCCGCCGGATAAGCCAATGCCGTTTTCGCCCAACATGGTATCAAATCCATTCGGTAATTGGGCAATAAAATCTAAGGCGTGGGCTTTACGTGCCGCTTCGATAATTTCATCTTCGCTGCATGAACGCAAGGCGCCATAAGCAATGTTATTTTTAACACTGTCATTAAACAAAATAATTTCCTGCGACACCACCGCCAAATGATCACGCAGGCTGCGCAAAGTGTAAGTCTCAATCGGGTGCTGGTTAATCAATAATAATCCTGAAGAGATGTCATAAAACCGTGGCACCAAATTGACCAAAGTACTTTTACCGCCACCGGAGGCACCCACAAAAGCCACCTTGTCGCCAGCTTTAATCTGTAAATTGATATTTTTTAAAGCGGCTGTTTCATCATTGTAAGCAAATGACACGTCTTTAAACTGGATATCAATAAATTCACTGTGCAATTCCTCACAACCGGTATCTTCCTCTGGTTTGGCACTGACAATCTGCTGCACGCTGTCGGCAGCGGCCATGGTGGTTTGGATGGTGGCAAACACGGTGGATAAGTTTTTAACCGTCGGCAAAAGAACCAACATTGCAGTCATAAAAGACATAAAATCATTGGCTGGCATGCCGGATTTTGCCGCCAGATACATAATAACAGCCAAGGCAGTGGCCACCAGCATTAGGGTGATGGTTGACAACACTTCTTTGGTGGCGGCAATCTTGACTTGTAATTGGCGATTGGCCTTTAAATTACGCTTAAATTTGGCTTTTTCTTGGTCTTCGCCGTGAAATATTTTAACGATTTTATGACCTCGAATCAGTTCTTCAGCCGTGCTTGAAATATCTGACACTGAATCTTGAATACCATGACCGATGCGCCGAAATCGTTTATTAATTTGATGGACCACTGCCGCAATAATGGGAAACACCACAAAAGCCACCAATGCCAGCTGCCAGGAATAATAAAACATCACCGCTAAATAAAAGATAATGGATAAAAATTCCCGGATAATCAACACAAAATTTTTCGACACGCCATTGGCCATCTGCTCAATGTCATAAATTAATCGGGACAATAAACCACCAGTGGTATGGCGGTCATAAAAGCGTTGTGGCAAGCGCAGATATTGGCTAAAGATTTGCCACCTGAGGTCATTGATTATTTGTCGCCCGACCCAGGTAAAGCCATAGGCTGCCATGTAATTACCGACACTGCGTATAAAAAAAATACCAATCACAAAAAACGGGATCAGGCGCACCCACTGGGGATCCTGGTTGGTAAATCCTTGCTCTAATATGGGCGACAACATCCACACAAAAAAGCCCTTCATGGCGGCATCTATCACAGCCCCAAACAATGCCAAAAAGAACACCAGGCGATAAGGTTTTACATAGCGCAATAAGCTGCTGTAAGTCACTGATCCGTTAACGCTAATCATGGCATTAAGGTTGTTGGCTTTCAGTGGTGGCAATGGCAATGCCGGTAAAGCCCATTTGACCCAACACATCTAACACAGTCACCACATACTTATGGGCGGCATTGGCATCGGCTTTAACCAGAACTTTCATGTCGCGGTCATCACCGGCCACGTCCAAGAGTTGCTTTTGTAAGGTCTTGCCATCTTGTGTGGACAGTTCTCGTTCATTAATATAATAGGTGCCTTTGGCATTAATTGTGATGGTTATGTTTTGACTTTCACTGGCTGTGGTTTGTTGTGAGGCTTCCGGTAACTCGATTTTTAATTTGGCCTGTTTTTCGAAGGTGGTGGTGACCATAAAAAAAATCAATAACAAAAAAACCACATCAATTAAAGAGGTCAAATTAAGCCGTGAAGGATTATTGTTTTCGGCGGAAAACTTCATGCTTTCTCAACCGGTGCCAGACTATCAATCAACTGCATTACTTGTTGTTCCATAACAATGGTTTGGTCGGCAATGCGGTTTTTAAAGTAACGGTAGAACAATACCGTCGGAATGGCCACGATTAATCCTGCCGCTGTGGTCGTTAATGCTTGTGAAATACCGCCGGCCAATTGGTTGGCATCTCCCACGCCAAATTCCATAATGCTGGCAAACACCTTCATCATACCAATCACTGTCCCCAACAATCCCAACAATGGCGCCACTTCGGCAATCGCCTGGAGCCAATTAAGCGGCTTTTCTAATTGGTGCGATACATGTCGTCCGGCATCTTCCACCGCTTCAATAATTTCAGCCCGTTTTCGGTCTCGTTGCTGGATAGCCGTGGCCATTAAATATCCCAGTGGTGAATTTTCTGCCAAACGCGATACATGGGCCTCGTCCAGTTGCTTCTTTTTGGCCCACTTGATGACGTCTCTACCAAGTTTTTGGGGAATAATTTCCTGATTACGCAAACTCCAAAATCGTTCTGCCACAATCATCATTGCCAAGGCCATCAGCAACAATAAAAAAATCATCACCACGCCGCCACTACTGACTATCTCAAACACCTTAACTCACTCCCAAAGTAAATGTGAACACATTGTACCGATAACCATTTTAATTTTCTGTAAAAAATGTCTCGAGACTTTTTTATTGTTAATCACCAATGCACTCCGCGCATCAGACTGGCAAAAGCCATTTGTTCCGGTGACGGTTCTCTGTTGCCGCCACTCTGCTCTCCTCTGGCAGCCGCAGAGTCGGGAAACATGTTAAAAGCGGTGTTCATCACCACTTCCATGGATTTTGGCGCCAACGCATGCATCACCTGGGCAAATACACCCAATCGGGTGGCAATGCGTTGCGGCCGGCGAATAATGGCATCTTTAATAAACAGTGCCGCTTCTTCCGGAGAAATGGTCGGCACCGAGTTATACATTTTGGTCGGTGCAATCATCGGGGTACGCACCAAAGGCATATTAATGGTGGTAAAGGCCACATTGACATCATTATATTCCGCAGCAGCACAACGGGCAAAGGCATCCAGAGCCGCTTTGGAGGCCACATAGGCGGAAAAGCGCGGTGCATTTGTTAACACACCAATCGAAGAGATGTTTATCACATGTCCAAGACAACGTTCAGCCATGCCCGGCAAAAAGCCCATTATTAACCGCAGTGAGCCAAAATAATTCAAATCCATGGTCCGTTCAAAATCATGAAACCGATCATAAGACAATGCAATCGATCGGCGAATTGATCGGCCGGCATTGTTAATCAATATGTCAACACCACCCAAATCATCTATCACATCGGCCACCAATTGATTGGCGGCTTTTTCATTGGCAATATCGGCACTGTAGCTGTGAACTGCTGCGGCACCCAGTTTTTTGAGTTCTTCGGCGGTTTCTTGCAGCGCTTGTTTTTTTCTGGCCACAATAATGAGTTCGGCGCCAGCTTCAGCCAACATCTGCGCCGTGGCCAATCCGATCCCGGAGGTGGCACCGGTGACCATCACCCGTTTTCCTTTTACCCGGCCTGACAGAGAACGGTCGATAAATAAATCAGGGTCCAGATGTCGCTCCCAATAATCCCATAAGGTCCATGCGTAACTTTTTAATTTCGGTAATTTAATGCCCGATCCTTTTATGGCTTTTTGGGTTTCGCGATCATCAAAACGGGTGGGATAATTAACAAAAGTCAGTACCCCCGGCGGAATCCCCAAATCATTCATGATTTGTTGTCTAATGCGTTTCACCGGTGACAACATCATTAAACCTTGTTTAACCGCACCGGGAATAAAATTAAACACCCGTGCATCAATGCGCATATTCATTTGCGGTGCATGGGCGGCATCGGCAAAAATATTCAGCACGTGGCCAATGCGTTTTGGTTTTGGATCAGTGATATGAAAACAACCGCCATCAAGACCTTTTTTATGTGCGATATGATCAATCACATCCACCACATAATTAACCGGCACCATATTTAAACGGCCGCCTTCGATGCCCATCATCGGCATCCACTGGGGAAAGGCCTTGCGTAGTTTTTGAATCAGTTTAAAGAAGTAATAAGGTCCATCAATTTTATCAATTTCACCGGTCTCAGAATGACCTAACACCATTGCCGGACGGTAAATTCGATAGGGCACTTGACAGTTTTTTCTGACCACTTTTTCAGCTTCATGTTTGGTTTTGAAATATGGGTGTTCCAGACCTTCAGCCTCTTCGAACATATCTTCTCTGAAAACACCGGGGTATAGTCCGGCCACGGCAATCGATGAAATATGGTGAAAACAGCCGGCTTTAATGTCAGCGGCCAAATCCATGGCGTGTTGGGTGCCATCTACATTACTGTTCTGCTGCGCTTCTAAGTCTGCTGCCATATCATAAACAGCCGCCAAATGAAAAAAGTGTTTGACCTTCGATTGCAGCGCTTGCCGCTGTTTTTTGCTGAGCCCTAATTGTGCTTTGTTTAAATCACCGGTGACCAGCTCTATGCGGTTGAGCGGTGCATCCATGTCCTTAAGCTGCTGTTTTAACTTATTCACAGAGCCCTTTCTGACTAACAGATAAATACGGCCTTTGCGTGCAAATAATTTAGGTAATAAAAAGCGTCCGATAAATCCAGAACCGCCGGTAACAAAATATGACATGCCTTGTTCTCCCGTTTTTGTCATTGACCGATGCATAAAAATCGTGTCAAATAAAGATTATTCAATAAATTGATAATCATACCATGACTGAATTAGATGATGCATTTGAGAAGGCGCAAATAGAGGTAAAAAAACTTTCCCAAAAACCGGATGACGCCACTTTACTTAAACTTTATGCTTTTTATAAACAAGGCACCCAGGGTGATGTCAGTGGTGATAAGCCGGGTTTTTTTGATTTTGTCGGCGCCGCCAAGTACGAGGCCTGGGAAAAATGCAAGGGTACAGCTCAGGATGTGGCGAAGCAACAATACATTGATTTGGTTGCTAAGTTGACCGCCTGATAATGGAAACCAAAGAACGCATACTGCTGACCGCCTTGCGATTATTTAATGAAGAGGGCGAACCCAATGTGACCACCAATCACATTGCCGATGAAATGGACATCAGCCCCGGGAACTTGTATTACCATTATAAAAGTAAGAACGACATTATCTGGCAATTGTTTTTACGCTATGAAATAAAAATCAAGGAAGTTCTGACCATTCCTGATGTTGAAAACACCACCATGAAGGACATGTGGCTGTACTTAAATCTGGTGTTTGATGTGATTGTGGAATATCGTTTTTTATACCGAAACCTGATTCAGTTGATGAATCGTATTGAATTTTTAAAACGTCACTTTCGACGAATTTTAGCTTTAAAATCACAAACCGCATTGGATATTCTAAAACAATTACAAAGCCTTAAGATATTAAAAGCGGATGCCGCCACTTGTGCAAATTTAGCGGACCAAATTGCCCTAACCGCCACTTTTTGGCTCAATTACTCTGTGGCTATTTTTGATGACAGTTTTGATGAGCAGAAAAAGCTGTCACACGGCATTTTCCATATTTTACAAATGATAAGCCCATTTTTAGACAAGCAGCAAAAGGACCTGCTTGATCAATTATCACGTGAATTTTTGACTTAAAACATATCACTTTTATAGTTTATGCATAAACTCAAAATCTTTTTGGCTGACACTGCTTGCCACAGCAAATTTGGTGGTATTAAGCTGATAATCTCTGTTTAAGATATGTGACACACGATCTGGTGCCAGACCTCTGCTACTGATTAATTTAAATAAACGATCATCTATGGGTAGTTTTTCTACCGCAGCCCTGATATAAACAGGTTGTCCCAATGAGTCAGGGGTAAACATTTCCATACCGGCATGGCCAAACGCAAAATATTGCTTATCACCATCGCTAATGACCGCCCAACTATTGTCTTTAGCAATATTTATTAATGTGCCACTTAATTGCATAAAAACGTAAATGCTTTGGTCAGGGTCAAGAGTTGACAGAGGGATAACCGTTTCACTCAGCAAGATTTTTTGTGGTTGTTCTTCGGTCTTTTTTTCACCCTTTGATGCTGCCATTTCTTTAAGTTCTTGAGATTCATGAGTGGCAATCTTATCTGAACTGTCTTGATTAGATAGCTCGGAATCTTCCGACTGACAACCCATTAACAATAATCCAAGTGAAGAAACAACTATATATAAGAATGATTTCATTTACTTCTGACTCCGTATAAAAAAATAGCAATGCTCAACTGGTGATTAAGCCCATATCAGTCGCCATAATACCCGAAAATAAAATGTAATGTGGTGGAAAATAATGTTGTGTTGCACCATAGGCGGCCATTGTATGCCCATGGCTTCTTATTATTAATAGGGACTG
>QQUO01000198.1 GCA_008501575.1 Pseudomonadota bacterium | reverse complement strand
TTCCGTCGCTATGTTCATTTCAGTATTTTTCATATTCAGTTGATGCCCATTATTATAAATCCTGAATTAAAACATAAAGAGATAAATTCTCTAACGTCATTCATGCGTCACCCAGCCCCCAAATTCTTTTGGCAACTCAGTTGTCAGTGTCAAAAATTAATTTGGTTGAGGAACGAACCAAATTTAGCACCCACAAAGGGTGCGCGACTACAAAAGTATCCAATTAGCAAACATAACGGATATGAGTCAAGTTTTAACATCTTATCCATGCTGATTATTAATCATACGAATTCTCTGTGTCCTCTGTGTCTCTGTGGTTATCTTTTTATATTCAGCATAAAGATCACAAAGGTTTTTTATTTTGGATTAAGAAGACGCAAGAACCGGATAATCCGTATAGCCTTTGGCACCAGTGCTATAAAATGTATCCTCATCCCACCGTGCGGTTTCAGCCTTCGCGGCAAAGCGCTCGACCAAATCAGGATTTGAGATGAAAAGCTTACCAAAAGCCACCAAGTCAGCCAGGCCATCGGCAATGACTTGATTACCACCTTGACGGTTAAAGCGGGTATTAATCATCAAGGTGCCTTGATAGAGTGGTCGGTAGTGCCTGGCGATGTTTGGTTCAGCGTACGGAACATCACTGACATCAGTAAAAGGTTCTGAAAGATGTAAATAAGCCAAATCGTAATTATTAAGGGTCTTAACAATGTAGTCAAAAGTCGGAATACTTTCTTCATCAAGGGTCATGCCAAAGATGCCGTGCAGTGAGGGATTCAATCGTAAACCGATTCGGTTTTCAGGCATGTATTGCTTTATTTCTTCGATCACCTCAAACAGAATTTTTGCCCTGTTTTCAATGGAACCACCGTATTCATCGCTTCTGTGATTCGATGTTTTACTGAAAAACTGATGCAATAAATAGCCATTGGAGGAATGAATCTCTACACCATCAAAGCCTGCCACCATGGCATTCTTAGCCGCCTGGCCGTAATCAGAAATGGTCTGCTTTATCTCGGCAAGGGTCATGGCTTTGGGTGTGACCGTGTCTTTAAAACCTTCAGGCGTGAAAGCCTGAGAATTTGGATTAATGGCAGACGCCGACAACGGCAAATCACCACCATGAAAATCCGGATGCGACATGCGACCCACATGCCAAAGTTGGCAAAATATTTTCCCGCCCCTGGCATGCACCGCTTCGGTGACTTTCTGCCACCCTTTGACCTGTTCATCGGTATGAATTCCCGGGGTGTTGATGTAGCCCACGGCACGCTCGGAAATCTGAGAACCCTCAGAAATAATCAAACCGGCCGACGCCCGCTGACTATAATATTCAGCCATCAAATCATTCGGCACCTTACTCGGATTATCAGCCCGACTCCGGGTCAGCGGCGCCATAACCACGCGGTTTTTTAGGGTCATATCACCTAATGGGTATTCTGTTAAAAGGGGTTGATTATTGTCCATTGCTTACTCCAGTCATTTAAGTGCATTGCGCAATTGTTGAGAGATATCTTTCGGCTCCACCTTGGTCAAGGACGCCGTATTACATTGTTGAAACTGCCTGAACTGTTCAATGGCATCGGCAAAAGCCGAAGTCACCAAATCCACATCAAAATTATGTTTTTCAAAATGCAGGTATTTAATCTCTAAATGTTGGGTCTTGCGATGGGCTTTACAATCCATGCGACCGATAAATTCATCGCGGAAAAGCAGTGGCAAGCAGAAGTAACCATACTGACGTTTGGCTGCGGTTACATAACATTCGATTTTGTAGTCAAAACCAAACAGGTTTTTCAGTCGATCACGCTGAATCACACTGTTATCGAAGGGTGACAGAATAACCAGTCGGTTGCTCACCCTGGGCAGACGAGCTTCAAGTACTCCGGCGGTTATGTAAAACACTTCACCACTGTCTATTTGGACTTGTTGTAGGCGACCTTGCGCCAAGCGCTCTTTGATCAAAGCATTCACTGCTTTGTTGAGTTCGGTATTGCGCCGTTGATAGGTCAGGCCTTTGAGTGAAACAAGGCCATGACAACGTAATTGCTGATCCAATATATGTGCCGCAAATTCTTCCATAGTTGGCATGCTGGTATTGACGTCTGATGGCAATACCCGTTCAGTCAAATCATAGATCTTTTGAAATCCCTCTCGACCACTAACCATCAGCTCGCCTTCCATATACAATTGCTCCAGGGCTTTTTTGGCCGGCTTCCAATCCCACCAGCCTTTGGCTGTGGTGCGCTTTGTGTCTAAATCCCGTGATCGTAATGGCCCATCGATGCGTATCCGATCGAGCAGTTCTGCCATTAATTTTTTATCCGGACTTTTATACCAATGGGTTTGACCACTTTTAATCGCCTGCTTATAGGGTAAGGAAAAACGAAAATCAGCCATCGGCAGAAAAGCCGCGGCGTGTGACCAATACTCAAATACATCACCAGCAAGCAACAGTTGATCCAGCATATCCGGCTTAAAGTTAGGCACTCGCGTTTGCAATACATGATGATGCGCCCGCTCGACCACCGATATGGTGTCAATCTGGACATAACCGATGTGGTTAATGGCCTGGCGCGCACCCACCTCACCACTGCCGAAAGGCTGCACCTGTAACAAACCTTGGGCCGCCAATGCTGAACGACGTAATCGGGTACGCTGCTGTGGGTGTTTTATTTTTATCATGGGTACATTTAATTACTGAGTGACTCTGAATATTTTTTCTTTGTATTGACCATTCAATTGAAAGCACTTTCAATGGGAATATTTTAGCGCAATTATAATACCATGATGCGAGCTATGGCTTCTGTATAACTGAAGGTGTCCAGCTAATCACCACATTAAAACATCACAAGCTGAAAATCTCTTACTAATTTAAAAACATGAGTAAAACTGACCTATGTCAAATACTTTCAAAGAAAAATGACCGATAATATAAATGCATTAGATACCCCCGTATAATTGGTCAATGGGGATATGGCCAACGCCGGGTTTATGAGGGTTGTTTTAAGTTTCAACAACTTAAAATTTTACAAAACCCTCGATAAAATAAAATTGAGGTTGGCATGTTTAAAAAATTATTCTTTATGACTGTGGCATTACTGCCTGTCTTTGCGGTTAATGCACAACAAGTTTCCGGAACTGTTGTTGCCAGTGACACGAACACGCCAATTGCCGGTGCCTTGGTTACATTGCATGGTGGTTCTGAACAAGTAATCACTGCTGCTGATGGTACTTTTTCCATGAATCTTACTGGTACAAACTTACGTCTTGTGGGTGCCTCGAAAGGATTTTATTACCAGTCAACCATCACCAACTCACCGGCCACAGGTGTGCTGCTGGCTTTAGACCCGGTTCCCAGCACCGATAATCCCGGTTATCAACTGCTTTCTCCGAACGATTGCGGTTCATGCCATCCGAAACAATTAAATGATTGGTTGGGCTCTCCCATGGCACGAGCCGGTTTTAATTCGTGGGTCAATGACATTTATGCGGGCAATGGAACAGCCGGTGGTCAGGGTGGTTTTGTTTACACCCGTGATTCAGTCTTTGCCCATTCGAATCCTAATTCAGAATGTGCCTCATGCCATCAGCCGCAGAGCTGGATTGACAACCCTTTTACAGCCATAGATGCCAACACCACAACACCGACACCCTCGGTACAACATGGCGTGTCATGTGATGTGTGCCATAAGGTGGCCGATGTTGACACCAGCAAAATTAACTTTCCGGGGATTTTTCCCGGAGCAGTTCAGTTTTCTCGGCCTAACTTTGGCAATCAGGTGATGTATGGGGTTTTGGGCGATGTCGACTATAATCTTCCCACTTTAATGCGTGCCTCTTACCAGCCACAAATGCGTGCCGAATTATGTGCCACCTGCCATCAAGATGCCGCCGACCCTGATGAGAATCACAGCTACACCGGGGTGATTTCTGAACCAACCTACCTTGAATGGCTGGCATCGGATTATGCCAACCCGCAATCACCTGCTTATGCAGATTGTGTCAGCTGCCACATGAAACCATCAAGCGATAACCAAGTGTGTTCCATGATAGCCGCGCCCAATCGACCTGTGGCGTCAGTGCGAGACCATCGGATTGAAGGAACCACGCCAGAATTCCTGGAAAATGCCGTTGCCATGGACCTGCATGTGAGTGCCAATGACACACAGCTACAGGTCAATGTCACGATTAACAACAACCAAACAGGTCACCATGTTCCGACCGGAGTGACCATCAGAAATATGATTTTACTGGTCGAAGCATGGGAACAAGGACAGGATCCCTTAGTCAATCCCCTGGTCCAAATTAATAACCAAGTCATCCATGATTTAGGGGGTGTCGGAGATCCGGCACAAGGCTACTTTGCAGGCTTACCCGGTAAATTTTTCGCTAAAGTTAACCATGATGCCAATGGCAATGGCCCAACATTTTTTACCGATGCGACGGGTATACTATTTGACAACAGAATTCCGGCCAATCACTCCGACAGCAGCACTTATATTTTTGCCCTTCCCAATCATCAAGGGGAATTTCATGTACGCGCCCGTCTAATCTATCGCAAAGCTTTTCGTTTTATCGTTGATGCAAAAGGCTGGACAGAAGATGGTCATGGCCAACCATTGGCCGATGTTATGGCACCAGATTTTGGGCATTTAATGGAAATTGAAGAACGTGTTATCCGAGGTGGAATTAATTCTATTCCCGCCTACAGTAAATTAAGCCTTTTCATTTTGACTATATTTATCTGCATGATCAGTTTACTGTGGTTCAAAAGAAAGACATGACTTGAGGCTGGCAATAATATCGATGAAGCCATCACTTCTAAGCTTGAATTAGGTCAAGGTCAAGGTCAAGGTCAAGGCCAAGTCCGAATCAAATTCGCTGAACTCCATTAGCCTTTCAGGGCTGATGGTTTTAATATCTAAGCACCGGACAATTATTATTTACCGGCTTTCCTTTAAAGAGGCTCTTAAAGCGGCTTTGGCTTTTTCCATATAATCTTCGTCTTTAAGCGAATCCCGTTGTTGTTTTGACAAGGGCTTTGATCGCTCAAAATGTGGGCCGACTTCCATCACCTGATTGCCGTCTTGATCTAAAATGGTCATATAGTCGCCGGTATTGAGGTTTTTTATGGCTTCAATTTGTGTGCTTGTATTTTGTTTGCTTATCGGCTGTCCGTCTTTACCCTTGATGCCGAGATAGACAGGCGTTTGCGGATCTGCGCCCACTTCACCGGAACTCATGCCATAACCCATGGTTTTGGTGTTCAGGTGACATTCGTTACAGGCTCTGGCGGCTAATGTTGTGGTGTGGGGATTTAAGGGCTGCATATCGATGGTGAGCATACCGTCTGTTTCCCGTTTTGCAACATTGTTTAACAACACCACTTCACCTTGTTCATTAATCACTGTGCCGGTGGTTTGAATAACGCCCACCAACGGCGTCACCCGGCCTTCGGCATTAATTCCTAACACCGGTTCTTCCCATCTCGCATGGGAATAATCGCCCTGGGTGGGCGCACCTTGTTGCATGACAAAGCTTTTACCGTCTGCATCAGCCGTGGTGCCATCCGGGTTAACCTTTGCCGAGGACTCTATCCAGTCCACCATTTCATTGCCATCAGAGTAGTCAATTTTATAGGTGTAGCCTAAATAGGACGGTGCCCAGGTGGCGTGACAGGCGTAACACTCCATGGTTTCCAGGTGTTTAGCCGCACCCACCATGGCCAACCGACCCTCGGGGTTCTTCCAGAGATTGTTTTTTTCAATGTCTTTTAGAATCGGCACAGTAAGGGTTTTCCCGGTGGCCGAATGCAGAATGACTTGATTGCCATCTTTAACCACATTACCAAAGGGGTTGCCCCGTGATGACAATAAATAACCGTCTTTTTTATCATAGGTGGTGGCATAGGCCTGGGTAACCGTCATGGATTTTTCGGACAAGCCACGCGCTTTTTGCAACATCGCCATTAGTGGGTTGTCAGAATCAATTTTACTTTTATCTAAAATTTCATCTCCGACCCCAAGCGGCAATTCCCATGGGTACTGAGTCGGGGTGCCGTGACAGTCCTGGCATTCCGGTTCCACATTGGCCAGCGCCACTGTACCGATGTTGCCGTTACCATGCATATCGGCAGAGGTGTGGCAATCCTGACAAACCATGCCGGCATCGTAATGAACATCCGCTTTGATGTGTTTATAGAGATAGGTTGAACTCGGTTGTTGTAAATTCCCTGCCGCATCAAATGGGGTATAGGATTCACTTCTGTCGGCAGCAAATAAGCCCTGGTAAGAAAGACTCACGCGACGGCCGGAACTGTGACAGACGTTACAGGTGG
>QQUO01000366.1 GCA_008501575.1 Pseudomonadota bacterium | reverse complement strand
CTGAATTAAATTGAAACATTGATATCACCATAATCAGTAATAAAGTCTTAAACTGCCTCATGATAATGTTTGCTGTATCATCAGGCTATGGTCTAAATGTGCCTTAAAAGCAGGCAAGACAGATTCCAATAAAGCTTTCAGTTCTGCATTGCTCGCCGATGGTATCAACTGTTTTTCGATGACCTCAATCACCGCTTGATGGTAGGCCACCTCATGATCGATGTAGACTTTGTCAAAGGCATCGCCTGATAAGGTTTTTAGTTTGGCTTCGTGTTGTTGTGATTGTTCAGCCAAGGTGTGTACCAAATCAGTGTTTTCAGGATCAACACCCAGACGAGTGACCAGTGCCACAGCCGCATCAAGGACAGATTGGTGGTCGACAATCATGAGATTGGCAAATTTCTTTACCTGTTCATTGTCAGAGTGCTTTAAAGCAATGTGACCGGCTGAGATGTCGATCTTATTAGCCCCGACCACAATGGCCGCAATATTGGCATCGGTTAAAGCTGCCGCCTCATGGTCCTGATTATTATGGGCATTGGCATAGCTCAATAAGCCTGTCAGGCAGATGGAGGTCATGACAAGAATTTTGAAGGGGGATTGTTTATTTAACATATGTATTCACCTTTTTAAAAAAATTAATAAATTGGATTGTATTCACTGTGAGGATGCGGCTCGAAAGCAAAAGGTTCCGTATATTCTTAAAAGATTTTTGTATGGCGTTCTTTTCCTGATAAATAAGCAAGATCCGCTTACATGGTTTGACAATGGTGACTTATTTTTACACAATCTATACATTTAATATAATTCAATAACTACGAACTCATGAAAAACACAGCACTCATTTTTTTACTATTCACCTGTCTCACCGCTTTTGCTGAAAAACAAGAAAGCAGTCCATTTAACAGAATTGTCGATATTGAATCTCAAGTGGTCACAAAAAATAAAGTTAAAATCAAAGGTGAAGTTGTTCCTTATATCGCAACCACCGGTACCCAGCCGGTATGGGATAAGGACGGTGAAGTGATGGCCACCTTGTTTTATACCTACTATAAACGCAGTGATGTCAGTCATGATGCGAGCAGACCGATTATTGTGTCGTTTAATGGTGGTCCGGGATCGGCTTCTGTATGGATGCATGTGGCATACACCGGACCACGGGTTCTCAATATTGATGATGAGGGTTACCCGGTACAACCCTATGGTGTGAAAGACAATCCGTATTCGATTTTGGATGTGGCCGATATTGTCTATGTGAATCCGGTGAATACCGGCTATTCCAGAATGGTAAAAAACAAAGAAGGTGAATATCCGGATAAAAAGCTGTTTTTTGGCATCAATGCAGACATCGAATATTTATCTGATTGGATTACCACATTTATATCGCGAAACAACCGTTGGCGCTCGCCGAAATATATTATCGGGGAAAGTTACGGCGGTACCCGGGTGATGGGTTTGGCGGCGGCTTTACAAAATAAACAATGGATGTACCTTAACGGAGTGATTATGGTGTCGCCGGCGGATTATCAAGCCATGGGTTCTGACCCGGCCATATCCACAGCCATTGACTTTCCATATATGACCGCTGCCGCCTGGCATCATCAAATGCTGACCGAAGAATTACAAAACCGGGATTTAACCGACATTTTACCCGCTGCAGAAGAGTTCGCCATGAATGAACTGATGCCGGCTTTGGCCAAGGGTGGATTTATCAGTGATCAGGAACGGCAACAAGTGGCGGCTAAAATGTCATATTATTCAGGTTTAAGTGAAAAGGCCATCTTGCAACGTCATTTAGTTGTTTCACCACGTTTTTTCTGGAAAGAATTACTGCGGGATAAAACCGGTCAAACCATTGGTCGGCTGGATTCTCGCTATTTAGGTATTGATAAAATGCTGACCGGTGACAGCCCTGATTACAGTGCCGAACTGACATCATGGTTGCATTCCTTTACGCCGGCGATTAATTACTACATCAGAGAAGTTTTAAACTATCAAACCGATGTGCCTTATCAAATGTTTGGCGACGTCCGCCCCTGGGATCGGACCAACAATCAAGTTCGTGAAGGCCTGCGTCAGGCCATGGCACAAAACCCATACTTAAATATCCTGGTGCAATCGGGGTATTACGATGGTGCCACCACTTATTCTGCCGCCAAGTACACCATGCGGCAAATTGATCCCAGCGGCGAAATGCAAAACCGCATGACCTTTAAAGGCTATCGCAGCGGCCACATGATGTACCTGCGCAAGGAAGATTTACAAAAAGCCAATGACGATATCAGAGAATTTATCAAAAATACCACAACCAACGGCAAGCCGGCGAAATATGAATAATTTAATTGGATGATTTCCTTCAGAAACAAATTTAAGCTAAGCATCATCATTATTGTGTTGATGTTTGGTTTAGTTCTTGGATCACATGCCCAAACCTTACAGAATGGCTGGGAACTCGAAATCGTCCATGGGCCTTCTCAGGTCGGGGTTGTTGAAACCATTGCCGTCGATCTCAATCAAGACGGTTTAATGGATGTGGTGTCGGCTTCGATTGATGATGGTCATGTGCGGGCTTATATCAATCAAGGGGGGTTACAATTCGAGCAACAATTGATAAGCACGGAAGTAATTGGCGCTTATCGAATAACTGCAGCGGATTTGAATGGAGATGGGCAAACAGACTTTTTAGTGCCTTCGATTGAAACGGATGAAGTGATTGCCTTGATAGCAGATAGTCAGGCGCAACCGCATGGTTACCTTAGGCACATCATTGCCAGTGATGTAATTTTACCCACCGATGCCCAAGCCGGGGATTTTAATCAGGACGGTTTGATGGATGTGGTTAGTTTGTCATTTGAACACAACCAACTACTGATGCACCTTCAAAATACCGATGGGTCATTTATAACAAGTGTTTTGTCATCATCCCCATTAAGACCCAGAAAAATAGTCGTGGCTGATTTTAACAATGATCAATTAACGGATATTCTGGTGGCTTCATCGGCAGACAACAGTGTTCGTTTATTCAGCAACACGGGTGGTGGTGCATTTAGTGAGATTCTTGTCAGTGACCAGTTAACCGGAATCAGGTATATCGACACCTGTGACATCACGGGCAATCAATTACCGGGCTTTGTGGCCGGTGTTACCGATGCCAATCAAGTGATGTTATTTACCAACAATGGCAATAACAGTTTTAGTGCCACAGTTATTGATAATGATTTGCCTGGCGCTGATGTGGTTCATTGTGTCGATGTCGATCAGGATTCTGATTTAGAATTGATCAGTATTTCTCGATTACATGACAGTATTTATACCCAGGAAATAAGTGGCCCACAAAATAAACAGTTAGTCGCTAACCGCAGAGACGGCTATATTACAGCTGCTGTTGCAATTTTTGAAAATAATGGTGTGCCGCTTTTACTTACCCAAGCATTTTTTGAAAACCGAAATCTCATCTACGTCCCTGATAAAACCAATCAAGAACACGTTGTTTGGGAAGATTTCCCCGATGGTGCCATTTATGTAGAAGCTGGTGATATTGATGGTGATGGCGACTCTGATTTGGTTTATGTGGGTTTTCGTGATGACACTGTTTATTGGGCAGAAAAAACCACCAATGGTTATCAAACACATATTATTTATAATGCTGTGGATGGGCCACAAAGCGTCAAACTTGCAGATATTGATGAAGACGGTGATTTAGATGTCTTTTCTGCGGGTGCCTGGGATGATCGTTTTTATTACCACCGCAACAATGGTCAGGGTCAATTTGACACATTTATTGTTAGCGACAGCGCCAATAATCCGGCGCGTATCGCCGTGATGGATGTCAATGGTGATTTAAAGCTTGATGTGGTGACCACCTCAAGCTTGGACGACAGCTTACGCTGGTTTGATGTCAATGGCATAGAATTCACGGAAACCATCATTGATAATCAACTGGATGGGGCATTGGCCCTCCGGATTGATGACATTAATCAAGATGGCCATGATGACATCTTGGTTGGCAGTTATTTCGGTAATACCATCACTGTTTTTTATAATGATGGAACCGGACAATTTAGCAAACAGGAATTATCTGCGAATAAAACCAAACCAACAACCATCTTAACCGGCGATGTTGATAACGATGGTGATGTGGATATTGTTTTTAATGCAAGTAATGATAAAGCTGTCTGGCTATTGGAAAATAATCAGGGTGTATTTGTTGAATCATTCATTGCTCTAAGTGACCAGATTATTAAAGATCTGGCATTCACTGATGTTGGCCATGACAACAATTTAGATGTGGTCAATGTCAGTGACCAGACAGGCATAATAAATGTAAGCAAAAATATCAATGGAACATCTTTTCTGAGCCATGTATTAACTGACACAAGTTTCGGCGTAAGTGCCATTATCCCTTTCGCTAAAGATGAACCCAGTTTGCCTCAATTTGTAATTGCTTCAAATAGAAACAACAGCGTACATATACTGTCTCAACGAGATTTGATATTTATGTCTGGATTTGAATAATTTCACGCAGCACGCTGGTGGCGTAGGCGCCGGGTTGCAGTTTGAAGCTCAAGAGTAAGGCATCGTCCTGCCATTGATGTTGGAGCTCATTGGGGTAAATGCGTATTGCTCGACGATCTTGTTTAACCCGGTGTTGGATAAAACCCGGTTGGTACTCGGGCAGGGTGGCGGCGATGCTGTTTTCAAGTTCGGCACATTGATCAGTGCTTTGTACCTGATCTTCACCCCAAAGCGCGGCGGTTATGTGAATGTCAAAATCGGATAAACGCTCGGTTAATTCGGTTTCTGTGGCATCACTGGCCGGAAACCAGGAATGGCTTTGGTCCAGTTGTAAGATATCACCGGGAATGACCTGTTGCCATAAATCGTGTTTGATGCGGTGAGCCACAATTAAGTTAAAAATATGACTGCGGGCAGTGGATATCAGGATGCCACGAAGTTTTTTATTGTTAACACGGATTTTATCGGCAAACCAATCTTTGGCTTGTTGGATATTGTTTAAATCATGGCCAAAGCGCTGAGGGCCAAAATAATTGGGCACACCCCGTTGTTCAACTAATACGATGTTTTCTTCGATGGCGGTTTGGTCACCATTGACGTTTCTAATCACCAAAATGAATTCGTTGAATTTTAATTGTCCGGTTTTGATTTTTGATTGATGCCAATGGTGTTCGAGAATTGTTACCTCATCGGGTAATTTGGCAGTGATGAGTTCAATGTCTGATATTTTAGGTAATTGCACACTGAACCATTGTTGCGTCACTGCATGGCGGTCTTTCATCCCGGCGAAGCCCACTTGTCGCGCAGGCACCTTGCAAGCGCTGGCCAATTGCGTCGCCACCCAGGCGGTGTTGCTATCGGTTTTCTCGATGTTAAACCACAGGTGTTCGCCACTTTCGGTGAAGTTCACTTCATGGTGCTCAATGACCCTAAAGTCTGTGGCTGATGCTCTGATATCACCTGCAGCGGTGATACTGTTAAGGGTTGGAAATAGGGTGTCGAAATGTGTTGTCATGTTGGCTTAGGTTAATTAAAACAAATCAGTTGGATCATTATAAGATTATTGCAAAGTTTGTGTATGATTGATCCTCCGAAATACATGATTCCATCATTTATTCCATAGCAATCCGCTGTGTTTTTCATACAGCGGGCGATGTGTGTCTATTGACCCCTGTATTACTTTGAACGTGGCTTATAATCGTTATTTGATTTCGGTCGGATTAATCGTTATCATTCTGTTTTCCTTCAACCAGAGCTATACAGGACTTTAATAATCTTAAACTAAATAATAAATATGTGTAAAATAGATAGACAATGCTTTTATTTTATTCTTGCTTAAGAAAATATTATGGGTGGCCAAACAATGCCTGAATATCACTTTTTAGATTTTCATATATCTCGGCACCAACAGGCTTTATATTACAAAAATAAAAAACAAGCCATCAACACCAAAGCCTATCATCTGCTTTTAGAATTGGTTGAAAACCAGGGTCAAATTTTATCAAAAGATCACTTAATCAATACCGTTTGGCATGGACAGATTGTTACCGATGCCGCATTAGCCAAGCAAATTCTTCGCTTAAGAAAAATAATTCATGACGATGATTTAAGCAATCCTGTAATTGAAACCCACAGAGGTGTTGGTTACCGATTTACTGCTCCGGTCACCATTAAAAACGAACAGCCAAGTAAGCAATATAACAAGGTGGGTTTGGTCGCATTGATCTTCCTGTTGTTAATATCTTTAATACTATTTTGGCCACAAAATACAGTCAAAACCATTGACCAGGCTGTGGCAGCGGATGATGTTAATTTGGTGCTTTTATCAGACAGTGATAATCCATCGCCG
>QQUO01000061.1 GCA_008501575.1 Pseudomonadota bacterium | reverse complement strand
TCTGGTGAAAATAGAGCTATGGCACCACCTGATTCCATCCCGAACTCAGAAGTGAAACGTAGCATCGCCGATGGTAGTGTGGGAGTTCCCATGTGAGAGTAGGACATCGCCAGAATCTAATAAAAAGAAAAGCCTCAACAGCAGTTGGGGTTTTTTTTTGCCTGAAATATTCAATCAAACTGATTTAAATATAATCGTGCTAAAATTTATACATTATCATTCTTTAACAATAGGAAAAATATTTTGCGCTATTCTCAAGAAGAGTTAGAAAATGCTATGACTGAATTACAGTCAAATGAAAGTCCAATAATGGGTTTTTTTGCGGCATTGGTTGCAGCCGTTCCAGCATTAGCTGTTTATTTGTTTTTTGGTCAAATGAGTGTAATTTTGGTGTTATTTTTAGCTTTACCACCGCTAATGATTGGTTACGCTGCTCAGTTTGTAGGTCGTTGTTATAAGATTAAGCATCGATTGCCGATAGGTGTTTTAGGTGCTTCTGCTCATATATTTGGATGTGTTGTTCTACAAGTTCATCCGTTTTATTATTTACTGACACCAATTGCCTTCATGCTCTCAGTAATGGTTGCTAAAGTTAAATTAAAAAGAGTAGATATTTGGGCCATCGAAGAATATGAAATGGGTAAAATTAACATCCCACAATAAAACATGATTTAAAACCATTCGTATTTTGACTGAAACCATCATTAAGTTTCAAATACGTTGGTTTTGAATACTTTATAACGTTAAACTAAATCCTTATATTCTTAAACATTTTGGGATGAATTATGGATAAGTTCTTACAAGCAGCGATTGCTGAAGCCAAAAAAGGACGGAATTCGGGTGGTATACCGATTGGTTCGGTGTTGGTGATTGATGGAGAAATTATTGGTCGGGGACATAACCAGCGTGTGCAAAAGGGCAGTGCTGTGTTACACGCTGAGATGGATTGTTTAGAAAATGCCGGAAGATTACATGCTGCTGATTATAAAAAAGCCATTTTATATTCAACCTTATCACCTTGCGATATGTGTAGCGGTGCCATTTTACTGTATGGGATTAAAAATGTGGTCATTGGCGAGAACCAGACATTTAAGGGGCCAGAGGATTATGTTCGTTCTCGTGACGTTTCTGTAACTGTTGTTGATAACGTTGAATGTCGTCAACTGATGGAAAAATTTATTCAGGACAACCCTGAGTTATGGTATGAAGACATCGGTATTTAGTTATTTAGAGACTTTTCCGCGTTTCATAATTGTTTTTAATGAATATTTAAGGCAATTTTTAAACTATCTAATAATGGTTACAGATGATTATTTAATATGTGTAAATTAAATCAATATATATTTATTTCATTATTAATCATGTCTTTTTCTATTAAGGCTGATAATTCTTTTACAACGGTTTTTGAAAAAGGCAATGGCAATCAAACAGCGACTTATGAAGAAGTGATTGAGTTTTATCAGCGGTTAGCTTCTCAGTATGACAATGTTAGCATGACATCGGTGGGTATGACGGATGCCGGATTGCCTTTGCATATGGTGACTTATCGAATCACTACGGATTTTACTGAAAAGCATAACAATTCTGATCCCCTGACTATTTTAATTAACAATGGCATTCACCCGGGGGAATCGGATGGCATTGATGCCACCATGATGCTGTTCCGAGATTATGCCCAGGGCAAGATAAAGTCACCAAAGAATAGTGTCTTGGTCACCATTCCGGTTTATAACGTGGGTGGGTCCTTAAATCGTAATTCAACCACAAGAACCAATCAGAATGGCCCTGATAGTTATGGTTTTCGTGGTAATGCCCGAAATTATGATTTAAATCGTGATTTTATCAAAGCCGATTCATTAAATGCCAAGGCATTTATGGCAATATTTCATCGTGTTAATCCGGATGTGTTTATCGATAACCATGTCAGTAATGGCGCGGATTATCAGTATGTCCTGACCCATTTAATGACTCAGCATAATAAGTTGGGTGGTAAGTTGGGTGTTTATTTAAATAGTACTTTTCAACCGACTTTAGAAAAAACACTGGCCAATAAAAACTGGCCAATATCCCCATATGTTAATGTGTTTAATCGACCACCGGACAAGGGTTTCAGCCAGTTTCTTGATAGTCCTCGGTACTCCACTGGTTATACAACACTATTCAATACCCTGGGTATGATGTTGGAAACACATATGCTAAAACCTTATGACAAAAGAGTGCAGGGAACCTATGTATTTCTTTAAAGTGTCATTGATCAAGCTGACCAGGATGCTCATCAGATTAAAGAACTACGACAGCAAGCTCATGATCAATTTCAAATTGGGGAAGATTATCCACTGCAGTGGCAACTCAGGAAAGATAATAATTCAATAATTAACTTCAGAGGATATGAAGCTCAGGTTATTAAAAGTGAAGTTACCGGACATCAGCGGTTAAAGTATAATCGCGATAAACCTTTTAAGAAAAAAATTCGTTATCAGAATACCTATGAACCATCATTAACAGTCAGAGTGCCAAAAGCGTATGTAATACCTCAAGGTTGGCATCAAGTAATCGGCTTATTAAAATCAAATCAGATTGAAATGTATCGTTTAGAACAGGACACGGTGTTAACCGTTGAATCTTATATGATTAAAGATTACACGACCCAATCAAAAGTTTCCGAAGGTCATTATTTTCATGATTCGGTGAAGCTTGAAAAAACCACTCAAGAAGTTAAATTTATTGCGGGTGATTATTATATAAAAAGCAATCAAATAGGTATCCGTTATTTACTTGAGACCTTAGAACCACAAGCCATGGATTCTTTTTTTCGGTGGAATTTTTTTGACACCATTTTGACCCAAAAAGAAGGTTTTTCTCCCTATGTTTGGGAGGATAAAGCGCACTTATTATTGCTTAATAAGCCAGCTCTCAAAATTAAGTTTGATGACAAAAAGCACGCTGATAAGGCATTTTCTGAAAATGCCTTTTTACAGTTAAAATGGCTTCACCAGCACAGCGAACACCTGGAATCCGCATTTTATCAGTACCCGATTTATAGAGTTAATTAAGGTTCGTTACTCTGAGCCTGGCAAAAAAGACCATTTTAAAGCCCATATTCAAGCCATAGTGTGTTTTCTTTAATATATTGGGCGATTATGTATGGTTAGGTGTTAAATAAATTCATTATATTCCTTATAAATTTCTTGCGTATTACAGTTTAATTTGATTTAATGTTTTTAGGTCATTACAGTTTTGTAATGAGCGGGGGATAAAAAAATGTGTGTAAATAATCAATCTGTTTTTAGATTTTCTATGCGATAAACCGACTGCCGTTATTAATCAAGGCGGTTTTTTTGTGTCTGCTGTTCAGAACACTGTGGTAATGACAAAAGTAATTAATTGTCAGCTTAATAGTGGGAAAACACATGTTTCTGGGCACATACAAAAAACTTTCGGGTCTGACCTTTCTGGTCTGTTCATTCATCGCATTACCAACTTGGTCTGCTGATATTGGTGTCTCCATTGACACCCATCCAACTCAATTCACACCGGGTAATAATTCAGCTGCCAGCGCCTATGTGGTTACTGTCAGTAAAGATGGTACTGCAACCGTTGATAATATTGTTGTGGAATTGTCATTTAGTGGGTCAACAGGGGTGAATGAATTTGATTGGTCCTGTAGTGGTACTGGCTCATCAGGTTGTTCTTCAAGTGGTGGTACCAATAATGATCACAACAGGGACATCACTTTAAGTTTAGATGGTACCAATGCGGTAACAATAACCGTTGGACAAGTGGCTTATGCTGCCGAGTTTTTTAATGACTTAACGTTTGCAGCAAATTTAACCAACGACGGTGACGGCAACAATGACACAAATAACTTAAATGACTCTGACAGTCAGGTAATTACCCGGGCTTCAATATCAGATATTTCCGTTACAAACACTGATGGCAATTCAACTTATACCCCTGGAAATAGCAGTACATATACCATAAAAGTGTCCAACACCGGCCCCAGTGCCGCCCAAAATCTTAATGTCAGTGATGTTGTTATGTCTGGCTTCTCAATCAGCAGCTGGAGTTGTGTTGCCGATGCCGGTAGTAGTTGCTCTAATGCCGGAGGTAATAATGGCCAAGTAAACCCAACTTTACAACTGGATGTGAATGATGAGGCGACCATTATTGTCAATGCTGATTATGCGTCTTCCGCCACAGCCAATCCCATGGATTATGAAGTACTCGTGGCTCTGGGTGACGGTCAATCGTCTGACCCAAATGACACTTCCCCCCTCAGTAATACGGACAGTAATAGCCGGATTTTGGAGAGTCAGTTAGCGGTGGCTGTTGTCACCAGCCCTTCATCAACTGAATATATCCCCGGTGATAGCCAGGTCTATACGGTTACAGTGACAAATAATGGCCCCAGTGACGTCAACAATGTAACTGTTGTTGATAACAGTCCAGCACCCATTACATCAATCTCATGGTCTTGTTCTGCCACCACAAATAGTCAATGTGATTTAAGTAATGATACCGACTTTATTGATACCACCGTTGACTTGGTTCGCAATGGTGTGGCGACTTTTACCGTGACTGTGAATTATGATTCCGGTGCCACTTTAAACCCTTTGGTTTATGAGGTTACCGCCACCAATCCTACCGGGCATACACCAACCACGGCGATTAAAGACAATGTCTCTTTGCAACCAAATCCATTTTCTGCTTTTACCGTTTTATTGACAGACAGTGTGACAAAATACACTCCTGGAACTGCGCAAACATACACCTATACACTCACCAATAATGGACCTTCCGATGCGTTGGCGGTATCTGTAACAGATAACACATTAACTGAATTCGAAACGATTTCCTGGAATTGTAATATTCAAACGAATGGCGCAAGCTCCTGTAACGATGTCAGTGGCACCGCCGCCATTAATACATCTGTGGATATTATTGCCGGTGAAACCATTAGTTTCTCAATTGATGTGGATTACATCTCAAGTGCGGTGACTAATCCCTTAGTGTACAGTTTAACTGCAGATAACCCGAATAATTCAGGATCGCCTCAATCAGTAGTCAGTGATAGTGACACCCTGGAAAGGCGGGTAGATATGTCTATTACCAAAGAAGGTAAAATGGGCAGCTTGGTTCCAAATGAGCCTTTTACCTATGTGATTACTGTTGCCAATGCCGGTCCCAGTGATTTAGGTGCAGGTACGATTGCGGGTGGTGAACCTGAACCGGGCGTCTTATTGACCGATGTATTTGATCAACTGCTGTTAGATCATCCGACTAAATGTCCTGATTTGAACAACATACCTGATACCGATGATCAACCTTGTTGGGAATGGTGTGTGTCAGATGGTGGTGTGCCCAATAGTTCTATTAGCCCGGATAATTGTCCTGAGGAAACCAATGTTGTTACCGGTGCAGGGCAACAACTCAGCCAAAATATTCGTTTATCTGCCGGCAGCCAATCACAAATTTATATACATACCAGAGTTGGATTTTCAGATAATGGTTATACCGAATGTGACAGCAACATTACAGGCAGTAATGAGATTTGTAACAGTGCCCAAATAGAATTACAAGACAGCAACACAGTGGACAGTGGCGGAAATATTAAAACCGATAATACCAGTAATGAAATTGTCATTGGTACGGATATTGTTGTCACCAAAACAGACAATCAATTAACCGCCACACCGGGAAGTGAAATCAGCTATGAAATTGAAGTGTCTAATGATGGCTTTATTGCGGCTGAAGCTGTGTCTGTGGACGATGTCTTGGACCTGTTTTCACAACAGACTCCGGCAGGCTTTGAGGCGGGTTCCATTAGTTGGTATTGTGAAGCCAATAACCCCGGTGCTTGCTGTACTTCTGGCACCTCAGCGTGTGGTTTAAACGGGCCCACCAATACAGTGGTTAACGATGAATTACATGCCAGTATAGACCTGGCTTCACAAACATCTGTTACATTTACTGTGAATGCCACCATTGACAGTGAGGCCAATGGTACCTTGCGAAATACCGCTTCAGCCAGTTTGACAGGAGGTGTTACAGATTCAGACCCAAATAATAACAGTGATGAAGATACCACTGATTTGGTAGGAGAATCAGACATTGCTGTGAGCAAAGAAATTCTCAATCCAACCATCAACATCTCTGATCCTGATGTGGTTGATTTAACGTATGAAATAAGGGTGACTAATATAGGGCCTTCGCGAGATACTTTTATCAACGTGGTGGATAGTCTGAACAGTTCTAAATTGGAACTAAGTACCGCTTCATGGACATGTGTAGTCACCGGTGTTGGGTCTTGCAGCCAGCCAGGCCCGGTAACCGGACAGGGTATTAACAGCCACGTCGACTTGGCTGTAGGTTCCGAAGCC
>QQUO01000193.1 GCA_008501575.1 Pseudomonadota bacterium | reverse complement strand
ATCCTAGTACCAGCGATCATCTTTCCAATGATAAATGCCATCGGCATTGTCGCTTATTGTTTTTTGAAATATTGTATTTCAATCATTATTGTTTGAAGTAGCATTTCTCATAAAATCAAACAAAACCTCCCCTGTAAAGTGGCGATCGAGAATGTGTTCCCTTCAAAACTTCCCCTCTGCCTTAAAGGCCCTTCTGTTGGCGAGAGGGGATCGAGGGGTGTGTATCTTTTAACCAACCTCCCCTCTTGAGAGGGGATCGCGGGGTGTGTTTATCTGCTACTTTCTTCAATATCAATAATAACCCGCATTAGATGGGTCAAGACTCCTTCAATATTATCCATCACGTCTTTATCTGTAAAATGAACAACCATTAAACCAACATCCTCTAATTCCTTCTGTTTCTGAATATCCCTGTTTTGACCCTCTTCAAAATCATGGGTATAACCATCGAGTTCAATAACCAACTTCAAATCATAGCAATAAAAATCAGCGATGTAATTAAGTAACGGTTTTTGCCTGATAAAACGATAACCTTTAAGTTGTTTACCTTTCAAAAACTGCCATAATTTGATTTCAGATTTCGTCGATTGATTCCTCAACTGCCTGGCTAATTCTTTTATTTTTGGGTTATAGGGAATAATCTTTCGCATGTTAACTACGGTTTTTTAACGATTTTACACACCCCCTAACCCCCTCTCAAGAGGGGAGATTAATAATTACAGAACTTACAATTGCGAGCAGTATGTTCCATCCTTTACTTCCCCTCTGCCTTAAAGGCCCTTCTGTTGGCGAGAGGGGATCGAGGCGGCAGTTACCGCGTCCTGCTATCACTGCACACCTAAATCGATTTGCAAGGACGCAAGGAATGCATAGATTGTCTGATCAAACGGCAGGACAGCCGTTTTACCATGCACAGCAACCCAAAGGGCTGATGACATGGATGTCATAAAGTACAACAATATATGCCCTTTAGGCGTGTGTTTCTTTTTTTATTTCTTCGGCTTCCTGCCCGGCTTCTTACCATCTTTTCGTTTGGCTTTGCTGCGAGGCTTGCGCTTGGCTGATTTATCTTTTTCGCTTTTACGGTCTTTGGATTTGCGTTTGCTCGGCTTATCGTTATCGTGTTCTCCTTTAGGGCCTTTAGGACCTTTGGGTCGTCCTGAAGCAGCACCGACTTTCTTGATTTCGCTTTTGCGTCCGCATAAACGGGCATTCCACAGGATGTTCATGATTTCTTTGGGCATATCTGCCGGGAGATCGACGGTGGTGATTTGATCATAGATATCAATCTGGCCGATGTATTCACGATCCAATTCCGCTTCATTACAAATCATGCCTACGATATTACTGGGTTTAACGCCCTGCTCGCGGCCGACAGACAGCTGAAAGCGCTCCATTTGAATCTCAGGATGCTCAAGTAATGGTACCGGAGTTGGGTCAATGTCATCATGGCCGGTGTTACCGCGGCTGCGTCGGGGTGATTTAACGCGATCCGCGTCATGATTAAAGCCGGTTTTAACACCTTTGTTGCGCTCATGCCCTTCACTTTTACTCTCGGTCAATAACAGACCTTTGTCACCGTGAATCATATAGGCCAAGGCTGCAGCAATTTGGTTTGGGTCATAGTCAGTTTCCGACTCAAATTCATCCACCAGCTGTTGATAAATCGATAAATCTTTAGCCGCCAGCGTCTCGCTGATTTGATTCTTAAAGCGTTGCATGCGGTTGACATTGATGTCATCCACCGATGGCATATTCATGGCCTGAATGGGTTGTTTGGTGGCTTTTTCAATCATCCGCAACATGCGCTGTTCACGTTTGGTGATAAACAAAATCGCTTCACCGGAGCGACCGGCCCGCCCGGTGCGACCAATCCTGTGAACATAAGACTCAATATCATAAGGAATGTCGTAATTAATCACATGACTAATCCGCTCAACATCCAGTCCGCGCGCCACCACATCGGTACCGATCAGGATATCAATGGCACCACTTTTTAATTTAGACACCAGTCGTTCACGTTGTTTCTGTACCATATCACCATTCAAGGCTTCCGCAGAAAAACCGCGCGCCTGCAGCTTTTCAGCCAGCTCTTCGGTGGCCATTTTGGTTCTGACGAAAATCAACACCCCGTCAAAATCCTCGACCTCCAACACCCGCGTCAAGGCATCCAGTTTTTTCAAACCACTGACCATCCAATAGCGTTGATTGATGTTCTTGGCGGTGGTGGTTTTGGTTTCAATTTTAATATCAACCGGCTGATGCAAATGGTTCACCGCGACTTTTTTAACCTGCTTCGGCATGGTCGCTGAAAACAAGGCAATTTGGCGATCCTTTGGCGTGTGGCTTAAAATCCAATCGACATCATCAATAAAACCCATGCGCAACATTTCATCCGCCTCATCCAACACCAAGGTCCGCAGATGATCCAGCTTCAGCGTCTTACGCCGCATATGATCCATCACCCGGCCCGGTGTACCAACCACAACCTGAACACCGCGTTTTAGCTGCTTTAATTGAATGTCGTAACTCTGGCCACCGTAAATCGGCAGCACATGGAAACCTTTGATATGACGCGCATAGGTCTGAAAGGCTTCTGCCACCTGAATTGCCAACTCCCGTGTCGGCGTTAACACCAGTACCTGCACACCTTTTGCGTGCGCATCTAAATTCGACAAAATCGGTAACGCAAAGGCCGCGGTTTTCCCGGTCCCTGTCTGCGCTTGTCCCAGCACATCTTCACCCGCCAATATCGGCGGAATACTGGCCGCCTGAATCGGTGAAGGCTGCTCATAGCCACTTTCTTGAACGGCTTGAAGAACCTCTGCGGATAAACCCAAATCATCAAAGCGTTGTGGGGAATTGGTTTGTGTCATATTAGATTTCGACATTATGTTTGCTGCTGCCTGCTCATTTAACGGATTGAGCGGTTTTAAGAAAAAGAGCGCGGATTATATAGTATGCTGATTGAGATAGCACTGTAAACAATCACTTCAGATCTAATCTAAACACCACCCACCTTAAGTTTTAATGATAAAATTTTTTAATTGTTGTTAGTATGTTTATTATATAGCGCCTGTCCCATGTTATTTATTTTACAACGACAGTCAGTTTAATCAGATTGAATCAACAACTCTGCCCCATTGATTAGCTTATAATGCCGAACGCTATATAAGGATCTCGGCAGAGGTCAATTAATACGAGTTAATTTTCTAATGAAAAAATACCCTAAACCAATACCGGGTGACTTAGCCATGTGGTTCATCATCTTTGCTGAATTGTTGGTGTTTGGCATATTTTTCATTGCTTACGCAGTCGTTCGAATTAATAACGTTGACATGTTCAACGACTCTCAGCTCACTTTAAACCGTGAAATGGGTGCCATCAATACGATTTTACTGATCACGGCCAGTTACTTTGTTGTCATGGCAATCCACGCTTTGAAAAACAACAAAACCAAAAAAAGCAGTCATTATTTGTATGCAGCAATCGCTTCCGGTTCACTCTTCATCCTGATTAAAACCTTAGAATTTCATGACAAAATGTCTGCCGGCATCGACATCGGCACCAATACGTTTTATATGTTTTATTTTTTATTGACCCTGTTTCATTATTTTCATGTCATTTTAGGGCTGATGATCTTATTCGTGGTGGCATTAAAAACCTGGAAAGGACATTATAAGGCTGACCAAACCCATGCCATGGAAACCGCAGGTTCTTATTGGCATATGGTCGATTTAGTCTGGATTATCATGTTTCCATTAATCTATGTGGTTAGGTGACACAGTGAATAAATTATACAACATACATACCGTTTGGCTGATGTTGGTCCTGCTGACTTTGATCACCTATGGCTTGAGTTTCATAGACGCCAATGGCACAGCCATTATGATGATTTTAATGGTTGTTGCTTTCGCCAAAGGCGTCATGATTATTCGTGATTATATGGAGTTAAAAGGCGTGTCACTGCTCTGGAAACTCATAATGTACGGCTGGTTAAGCATCGTGTGTCTGGCGATTGTCGTGGCTTATTTACTTGTATGAATTATCTAAAGAGTGCCTGTCCCATGTTATTTATCTATGGACTTGGCACTTTATACTCAGAGACCTTAATAATATTTATGCTGCCACTCGTTAATTACCGTCAATTGATTTAGTGTATTCATACACACCAGATGGTACTTTGAATTGCATCGCAATGACTTTTTTGTCCTTCAATACAAACTCAATTTGTACGTCAGCAAATTTCTCAAGCTTAAAAATATTCTTTTTATGTGGTATTAATACTTCCTCAGGAGTTGCTATCCGGATGAGTTTGCCATCTTTTATTTTTAACTCAATCTCAGATCCAGCATATTCGTATTTACCAACATATTGTTTTAACGTTTCAAGGCTTGAAAGGGAATCATCTGGCTTCTTAATGAAGGTTATTTGGCCTTCATCAATTGAAACTGTGGCAGAGCTGATTTCACCCTGAGGGTTTATATTATAGTTCAAACTCCATTTGCCAAAATCTTCATCATGAATCGTGTCAAATCGATTAAAGTGATAGTGTGATAGTGGCAGAACAGTTCTTCTGAAATTAAAAAACAATTCATCATTTTTAAGTTCGATGATAATTTCACCATAAGCTTCGTTTGTGAATTTTCCACTGTAACTTTCCAGCGAATGAGTGGGCGATGTGTTTTCAACAAGATCAAAGCCTGCTTTAGAGCGGCCTTCTTTTGATAATTCTTTCCTATCCAGGTGATCTGTTAAATACCTTTCATTCCAATCTGTAGGCTCTAAATCTAACAACCGATCAACAAGGGTGTACGGAATGATTGTGTTACCTAATCGTGCACCTTGATTACCTATTGAGAAGGTCACAATACCAATGTCATCATAGGGCAGTACAATGACTTGTGAATGAAACCCAGGCATCGCGCCGCCGTGCATTGTTAACACATGCCCTTTATAAATTTCGATCTCTCTGGCCATGCCATAAGTTGAATTCAAGCGTTCAGCATAACCCTTTTCTTCGAGTTGCGTATTTCTGAATGCAATTCCCGGCTTTAATGTTTCGTAAATAATGGATTGAGGTATCACATTTTTATTTTTGTAATTTCCCTCATTCATTAATGCGATTACCCAATGAGAAAGGTCTTCAAGATTGGTAATAATAGACCCGGCTGGCCCTACGCCGGCACCATCTTCTTTAATGTCTATTTTATAAAGCTCAGTAGAATCTCTTTTTTCATCATAAGGAACGCCATAGTCTTTTGTTTTTTGCATTTCAGCAATAGAAAAAACTGTGTGATTCATATCAAGTGGCTTTAATATTTTTTCAGTAACATAGTCTTCCCATGTTTTGCCCGTTCTCAATTCAATTGAATAACCCACAGCTGAATACATCAGGTTGTTATAAATAAAATCTTGTCTTAAAGGAATAGATGGCTCTAAATATTTTGTTCTCTCAAAAAGTTCCTTACGATTGAAATCAGATTGAAACCAAATCATATCATGGCGTGAAATACCTGTTTTGTGCCCAAGCATATCCCTTAATGTCACATGGTTATTTAAGTCATCATTATAAAATTCTAATTCTGGAACTGCGTTTTTTATTGGCTCATCCCACTTAAATACACCTTCTTCAACTAACATACCAGCGGCAACTGCTGTAAACAGTTTTGTGTTGGAAGCAATTTGGAACAGAGTGTTTTTTGTTACCGGTAATTTATTACCATAATCTCGGTACCCAAATCCTTTAACATAAACAAGCTTGTCTTTATGGATGATGGCTACCCCAGCACCAGGCTCATTCCAGTCGGCTAAAATTTTTGCCATATAAGCATCAAAATCTTCTAAGGATTTTTCGACATTAATTTCCTCAGCATATGTACTTACAGTCAGCAACAATAAGATGGTCGTTAAGATTTTTTTCATGACTCGCCCCCTTTAGTGTTAATTCTTATTATTAAAATACATCAAAAACAGTTTAAACCTCAAGAGATACTGCAGGTTATTTCACAAATAGACATCAAAACACCAAATAGCGCACCCCATAAAACCAGGCTGACAACAAAAACATTAAATATTAAAAGGAGTGTTAAAGGAGGATATACATCGAAATCGATATTCACGACTGTAATTATTGACTGATTGAAAATACTTCAAAATTACCAAAAACTGTCGAAAAATATAACCTGAATATCAATCAAACAATCCGCATGAATTATCTAAAGAGTGCCTGTCCCATGTTATAAACTGCATTTAATCCCGACTGAGCTAAAAACCCCAGCCGGCTGAGCTTTTCGCGTTTAAGGCGCCTGCATTTTGTAAGCCCCTAGCAAGCCAGCTAGATCATCACAGCAATTAAAGGCATTGACACAGTGTATTTATATTCAGTTGT
>QQUO01000302.1 GCA_008501575.1 Pseudomonadota bacterium | reverse complement strand
GTAAAACCCACCATGGGCTCAAGCACCATCGACAACAAGACTGCCGAACTGTTTATGATCAGTTTGCCACTCCGGTCTATAACCTCGCTTTCAGAATTTTACAGCACCCCGAAGATGCCCAAGACATCAGCCAATTAAGCTTTATTACCGCCTTTAATAAAATCGAACAATGGTCACAACAAGTCGCTTTTGGTTTTTGGCTTCGGCGCATCGTTATCAATCATGCCTTGGATTTGATTAAGAAAAAAACACCTGAGTCTCTGGCAGATAACAGTGAACACACATTGAACACCTTAACAGATCCACAGTCCATTATTTACGATCAAAGCCATGACGCCAATCATTATTTAAAGCGCTTAACACCTTTAATGCGCACCATTATTTGGCTTTATGAAGTCGAGGGTTTTACCCACCACGAAATTGGTGAATTATTTAACCGCAGTGAAAGTTTCTCAAAATCCCGCCTGGCCCGGGCCAAGCAACAATTACATCAGGCATTAGCCGTAAATCAATCGGCGCTTAAACAACAGGTGAATAGCTATGAATAACCCCTTTACTTTACGCCAGTGGCTACAAAATCAACCACCGATGTCACCGCCCAAAGATGACTTTGATGCCATTTTTAATCAAATTAATCATCCACGAAGGCCATACCGTGTTCGACCTTGGTTGCTTGCTGCAGCCATCATGACATTAGTATTCAGTGCTTTAGTTATTACCAATGGACCAGGTAATCATTCCACGAATGGCTTTGATTTGAATGATTTACAGCATCAGGTCAGCCAGCTTGAAAACAGTTTGACATCACATCCAGATAACATCGCCGGATTACCCGGTTCAGGTGATTTAGAAACCCAGGTACAGCTGGAGCAATGGCTCAATCACCTTAATACCCGATTGGCCGCTAATAACAATGCCCAACAACGACATGAACTATTACAAGCTAAACTTTCTATCTTAAAAAACTTAACACCCAACAGCCAATCCATACAACTAATTTAAATTCAGGAGTACATAATGAACAAAGTAACGTTTACATTCTTTTTACTATTTACATTCACAGCCTGGTCCAAACAACATGACCATCTTGATATCAACACCCAAGTTGAAGATGGTCAGGCTCATGTTGTTATTACACATATTAAAGATGGTAAGAAAAACACCATAAAAGAATCTTTTAATGTCGATGACGACACGGACATGGATCAAATTATTGCTGATATTTTAGACAAAAATGATATTTATATGCCCCCGGCACCACCGCTGCATCACTGGGTTAAACAGCAAGAAAATGTGGCAGTTGAAGTTATTGATAACGAGGCACACATCACCATTAAACAAGATGAAAACGGCACCGTTAAAGTCATCAAAGAAATGATCCAAATAGATGAAGATGATGACCTAAATCAGATGATTGATGATTTGCTGAAACAGCACGGCATTCAATCGGATGGTAAGGGTCATCGTGAAGTCATCCAAATAGACCGTAATTATTATAAAAGTCACAACCCCGATCAGGCCTATTTCGGCTTTATGGCCAGTGTGGAAGATGAAGGCTGGCGTGTTATCAGCGTCATTCCAGAAAGCGGAGCCGCTAAAGCCGGCTTACAGAAAGATGATGTTATCACCAAAGTCAATGGTAAAAAAACCAGTAAGGAAGGTCTGAAACTCAAAGACTTGACTAAGCAAACTAAAGTCGGCGATCAAGCCAACTTTGAAATCATGCGTGACGGAAAGCGTAAAAAACTTAAAATCACGGCTGATAAACACAGTCTCAGTGATGTTTTACTACCGCCTTTACCGCCGATACCAGCGACGCCCTCCCATGCTGATTCCTATAAAATCATCACCCATTTAGGCGATGATTTTATGTCGCCCCATGTCATGCTGCGACACAACAAATTACAAGACTGGTTGGGAAAAAACCACCAATTGATTGCAGTCAATTCAGGGCTTAAAACTTACTTCGGAACTGACCAAGGTGTTTTAATTGTCCATGTAGATAAGGACAATAAACTGGCTTTGGCTGAAGGCGATGTCATCCTGTCCATTAATGGTGAAGCGGTCACCACGCCCAAACAAGTGGTGAAAGCCCTGTTATCACTCGATTTAACTGATGGCTTTAACCTTGAAGTGATGCGCAAAAAAGAAAAAATATCTATCGCATCCTAAATCATCTTACGATAGAATACCGCTTCTTTAGTGAGCGGCTCCGCTCACATCCCAGTACAGTGGGCGCGTAGCTCAGCGGGAGAGCACTTCGTTGACATCGAAGGGGTCACTGGTTCAATCCCAGTCGTGCCCACCACTGATTTTCCTCGTTCCCATGCTCCAGCGTGGGAATGCATACAGAAATTTCCTTCAACAAAATTAACAACTACCGAAAAATGTTTTGCGCCTGATAAATACGCACTCCCACGACAGAGCGTGGTAGCGAGATAATTTATCCAATCACATCCGGCACATGCACCTGCCCTGACATCAGAACCCGGGCACTGCGGCTCATAATCACCTTGTTGACTTGCCATTGGCCAGCTTGCATGGACACTTCAGCGCCCACTTTGAGGGTTCCTGAAGGATGACCGAAGCGCACTTCTGTGCGATCACCGCCACCGGCGGCTAAATTAACCAGTGTGCCTGGAATCGCTGACGCCGTGGCAATGGCCACCGCGGCGGTGCCCATCATGGCATGGTGTAACAAACCCATGGATAAAGCCCGCACATTGAGATCAATATCACCGGACTCAATACTTTTCCCACTGGACGACGTGTAACTTTTAGGTGGCGCCACAAAGGCGACTTTCGGTGTATGTTGGCGATCAGCGGCTTCTGTGATGTCTTGAATCAAGCCCATTTTCACGGCGCCATGTGCACGAATGGTCTCAAACATCGCCAATGCGTCCTGATCTCCATTGAAATCACCTTGCAGTTCAGTGCCTCGGTAATTGATGGCATCAGCGTTGAGGAATATGGTTGGAATACCGGCATTAATAAAGGTGGCCTCAAAGGTTCCGACACCCGGCACGTCTAAGGTATCCACCAATTGACCGGTTGGAAAAAGCTTCGCATCGCCCACGGGATTCACAAATTCGACTTTGACTTCGGCTGCCGGAAAAGTCACACCATCGAGTTCAAAATCGCCGGTTTCCTGCACGGCACCAGCCGTCATTGGAATATGCGCCAGGATGGTTTGTTTAATGTTCGCCTGCCAAATCCGCACAACCGCCACGCCATTATCAGGCACCCTGTCCTTTTCAACTAAAGCCGATTTAATGGCAAAAGCCCCGACAGCGGCCGTTAAATTGCCGCAGTTACCACTCCAATCCACAAAAGCTTTATCAATTGACACCTGGCCAAACAGATAATCCACATCGTGATCAGGCTGACTGCTTTTCGATAGAATCACTGTTTTACTGGTACTGGAGGTGGCACCACCCATGCCATCGGTGTGCTTACCATAGGGATCGGGACTGCCAATCACCCGTAATAATAGACGGTCACGCACTTCACCGGGCACTTGCGCCGCTTCCGGAAAATCTGTGAGCTTAAAAAAAACGCCTTTCGAGGTGCCACCGCGCATATAGGTGGCCGGGATTGTGATTTGTGGTTTATGGTTCATAGATGATTATTTTGATGTTTGTTTATTAAGTCAATGTTCTGTTCGGCAATTAAGGTCTATTTTCTCATAATTCAACACCATAAACAGACAGTTGATTATATTAACTCATTAAAAAAAAGCCGCTTATTTTAAACGGCTTTTTAATAATCGGTTGTGCCTAAAGACTTTTTAACTTATGGCTAACGGTATGTCCGGATGAATTGTTGGCTAAATAATAACACCAAACCTATGAGTAACAATATCCCCCAAAATTGTAATGAGGGCACACTGGTTGCTGCTGAACCACGAACGTTATCTTCAATAGATTCAAAATCAATCCAGGTATAGGTCAGACCATTAATTGTGATGCTGCCGGAAGCCGGATTGGCTGATGCTAAGGCCGATTGAACGGAAGATAAGTCACCGGGTGCAACGGCCATACTAAATCTAAGGATATCTGTTTCAGAACCACCGTCAATTAATCCGTTAACCACCGCATTGTCACCCAGTTCAATAATATCATTATCACTTTCGCCTTCCAGAGCACCATCACCTGTTACAGTGGCGTTACTGATTGAAATATAATCATTCCCTGGACCGGTTTGAATGCCCTGATCAGCAGTCCCGGTTATAATGCCACCGGTTACAATGATACTGTCATCACCTCCTTGCAAGCGAAAACCATCAGAATCACCAGTCACACTGCCTGAGGTCATTGTAACTGTATCATTGCCACTACCGGTTTCAACAGCATCACTACCACTTGTTATGGTGCCACCTGATATCAACATCACGTCATCACCCCCTACAAGATCGATGGTATCTGATGTGGGGTGGTCAACAGTTGCACCTACCGGTACGGTGATGTCATCACCATTTGGGGTGCCGTCATAACCATCGGTATCTGACCCTGTACACATCACAATTTCACCACCGGAACCCGTGGTACCGGTGACTGCACAGTCAGCTTGGGCCGTTTGCAGCACACCCCATAAACCCACAGGCACTAAGACAATCGCATACACTAATTTTATTCTAAACATATTTCCCTCCTTTAATTTCAAAAATAAATCTGTAAATAATTTCACACCAACAGAATTATGTCATGATTTTTTTATTCACACTAATATTTTTTTTATGTATTAGTGACTCTATTTTTAGAAATATGTATTTATGCAGCCAATTGGCAAAAAAACGTGTCGAAAAACTTAGGCTGTATTACTCATAAAATCATTGGCAAAGCGTTGTAAGATGCCACCCTCGTTATAAGTGGTGACTTCATCGGCGGTGTCTAAGCGGCTTTTAACAGGTATTGTGACTTGCTCGCCATTTTTGCGGGTCATGATAACCTGCATCTTGGCACCGGGGCTGATATCACCATGGACATCATAGGTCTCCGTACCATCGATGGCATAGGTTTTACGGGTTTCATTGTTTATAAATTCTAAAGGTAATATACCCATACCTATTAAGTTGGTGCGGTGAATGCGCTCAAAACCTTCAGCCACAATGACTTCGACACCGGCCAAACGCACACCTTTGGCGGCCCAGTCACGCGAAGAGCCCTGGCCATAATCCTTACCGGCAATAATAAGCAAAGGTTGTTTTCGTTCCATATAGGTTTCGATGGTTTCCCACATACGCATTTCTTTGTTATCCGGTTCAAGCCGTGCCAGTGAACCTTGTTTAATCTCGCCGTTGTCATCGCGCACCATTTCATTCAGTAATTTTGGATTGGCAAAAGTGGCGCGTTGTGCGGTTAAATGGTCACCGCGGTGAGTGGCATAGGAATTAAAATCCTCTTCAGGCAAGCCCATCTTGTGTAAATATTCACCGGCGGCACTGTCCATTTGGATGGCATTAGACGGTGATAGATGATCAGTGGTGATGTTATCTCCCAATACCGCCAGCGGTCGCAAAGCCGTCATGGTGCGTTTTGCGGCCAGCGCCCCTTCCCAATAGGGTGGGCATTGAATATAGGTGGATTTGGGATTCCAGTCGTATAAGGGTTTGGTGTGCTTGCGCATCATGTCCTCAAGACTAAACATCGGCTCATAGACTTTGGTAAAATGCTCAGGCTTTACACTTTCTTTAATCACCGCATCAATTTCCGCATCATCCGGCCAGATGTCTTTTAAGGTAATGGCTTTGCCATCTTTATCGAATCCCAAGGCATCTTTTTCAATATCAAAACGAATGGAACCGGCAATGGCATAAGCCACCACCAAAGGCGGTGAGGCCAAAAAAGCCTGGTCCGCATGAGGATGAATACGACCATCAAAGTTACGGTTACCCGATAGCACAGCGGTTGAATACAAGTTTCGCTCTTCAATTTCCTGTTGAATTATCGGATCCAAAGCACCACTCATGCCATTGCAAGAGGTACAGGCATAACCAACCACACCAAAACCTAAGTTTTCCAATTCAGGTAATAATTTGGATTCTTCTAAGTACAAAGTCACGGCTTTAGATCCCGGTGCCAAAGAGGTTTTTACCCAGGGCTTGCGGGTTAAACCGAGTTGATTGGCATTCCGTGCGATTAATCCTGCGGCAATCATATTGCGCGGATTACTGGTGTTGGTACAACTGGTAATGGCGGCAATAATACAAGCGCCATCGGGCATCTGATCGCCTTCTGCTGAGTAATCACCGGTGATGCCATGTTCAGCCAAGTCATTGACTGAAACCCGTGCATGGGGATTTGAAGGGCCGGCAATATTGCGGGTAACCGATGATAAATCAAAGGTCAAAATTCGTTCATAATCCGCTTGTTTCATGCCGTCCGACCATAACCCGGTGTGTCTGGCGTAGGTTTCCACCAGTTTAATTTGGGCTTCTTCGCGAC
>QQUO01000290.1 GCA_008501575.1 Pseudomonadota bacterium | reverse complement strand
CGGTTTTAATGACAGCCATTGTTGCCGCTTTGGGCTTAATCCCAATGATTCTATCAAATGGAATAGGAGCTGAAATTCAGCGACCACTGGCAACTGTGATTGTTGGAGGGTTGGTAACAGCGACATTCTTAACTTTATTTGTATTACCTGTTTTATTTGCGTGGTTTTCAAAAGGTAAAATTAAACAAATACAACATCATCAGTAATAAGGAGAATGATATTGAAAAGTCATAAAGAACAAAAGTCTCATGATCTCTCAGGTCATGAAGGACATAATCATGACTATGATAGAGGGAATTATATTCCCTCTATTGTTTCTCTATCACTACTGCTTTTAGGGTTAGCACTTGAACACATATTCAAACCCAGCTTTTTTCAAGGTTGGGTTATGGTTACATGGTACATTGCAGCTTATTTGCCAGTTGCTCTTCCGGTGATTAAAGAAACCATCGAGGCACTCAAGAAAGGAGAGGTTTTCACAGAATTTTTCTTAATGACTATTGCGACAATTGGTGCCATGGCTATTGGAGAATATCCTGAAGGTGTTGCAGTGATGTTGTTTTACGCCATTGGAGAGTTGTTTCAAAACGCTGCGGTTAATCGAGCTAAAAAAAACATCACAGCTTTGCTTGATGTAAGGCCCAAAACTGCACATGTGCTTACTGACGGTAATTATCAAACAGTAGATCCAGAATCTGTCAAGGTAGGCGATACCATTCAAATTAAGGTAGGTGAGAAAGTGCCGCTTGATGGAAAGTTAATTTCTGATAAGGCCAGCTTGAATGCAGCGGCGATAACAGGTGAGAGTAAGCCACAAAGTTTAATAAAAGGTGAAAATGTTCTGGCAGGTTCAATTAATCTTGAGTCAGTTATTGAGGTTGAAGTTGAAAAGCTATACAACGATTCATCCGTGGCCAAAATACTTAATCTGGTTCAAAACGCAACAGCTAAAAAAGCCAAGACCGAACTACTAATCAGAAGGCTTGCCAAAATATATACCCCCATCGTGGTTTATTTGGCCATTGCAATTTGCATTCTTCCTTACTTCTTAGTTGAAACATACCAATTTCAGGATTGGCTATACAGAGCACTGGTGTTTTTGGTGATTTCTTGTCCCTGCGCATTGGTGATATCAATCCCACTTGGATACTTTGGCGGTTTGGGGGCGGCCTCGAAAAATGGAATTCTTTTTAAGGGCGCTACTTTTATGGATATTTTGACACAAGTAAACACTTTGGTCATGGACAAAACAGGTACAGTGACCAAGGGAACATTTAAAGTCAAAGAAATCAATATCTCAAATGACATGACTGAGAATGAATTCATGAGTTATGTTTTGTCATTGGAGAAAACATCAACCCACCCAATTGCCAAAGCCATCATGCAATATGAAAATGCCGGTGATATTTCAGATGCCAGTGATGTTGATGAGATAGCTGGTAAAGGGCTAAAAGGGGTTGTGAAGAATAAGACAGTGTTAGCCGGCAATAAAAAATTGCTGGATCAATTTAACATCAAAACACCAGGTAAAATTGATTCCATAGTTGATAGCATTGTTTTGGTTGCAATTGAAGGTGATTATGCAGGTTGTGTAACCATATCGGATGAATTAAAAGATGATGCCAACCAAACCATTTTGTCAATCAGGAATTTAGGTATCAATGAAATAGTTATGCTTTCAGGTGATAAGGATTCGATCACACAAAAGGTTGCTGGTGAATTATCAATCAGTCAAGCCAGCGGTGGCTTACTTCCTGAGGATAAATTGAATCATGTAGAAAAGCTCAAGGAAGACCCAACTAAGGTCATTGCATTCATGGGTGATGGGATCAACGATGCACCGGTGTTAGCAACCAGTCACTTAGGTATTGCTATGGGTGCCAATGGCAGCGATGTGGCCATTGAAACGGCTGATATGATCATTCAAACAGACCAACCCTCAAAATTTATCACAGGCTTTAATATCAGTAAATCCACGCAACAAGTCATCTGGCAAAATATTATTTTGGCATTTGGTGTAAAGGTACTTGTTTTAATCTTGGGTGCAGCTGGTATGGCTACATTATGGCAAGCGGTTTTTGCTGATGTTGGTGTGGCGTTATTGGCAATATTAAACGCTGTGAGACTACAAAAAATGAAGTGGTGAGGTTCAGCAACGGCAAGCTACCAATCGGTAGCTTGCTATCACTTATAACCAAAATACGTTTGTTTAAATCGAGGCTTGACTCTATAGTTACTATAGATATTAAGATTGGATCTAACATGTATGTAGTGGTACAGTGAAATTGGCCACCAACTTAGAGGTGATATGATATCACTTCGGATAGGAAGGTGAACAATGAAAACAAGCAAAAGACGTACATTCAGTACGGAATTTAAATTAGAAGCGGCCAGTTTGGTCACTGAGCAAGGGTATTCAGTTAAGGAAGCCAGTGAGGTAATGAATGTTGGTCTATCCACCATGGGTAAATGGGTCAGGCAGTTAAAGGATGAGCAAAAGGGATTGACGCCTACAGCCAAGCCAATTACAGCTGAACAACAGAAGATACGTGAACTTGAAAAAAGAATCAAACGCGTTGAATTGGAGAAAGAAATTCTAAAAAAGGCTACCGCTCTCTTGATGTCAGACGCACTGAACGACTCAGACTGATCAAAAGACTTAAAGGGAGCTATTCAGTTAAGGATTTATGCGATGTATTTTCGATCCATCGCAGTACTTTTAAGTATTGGTTTAATAGACCTAAAAAAGTGAATCCCCAAAGGGTTAAAGAATTAGCAGTCGTTAAATCGATTCACAAAGAAAGTAACGGCTCCGCTGGTGCCAGGACTATTTCAACGGTTGCGACCACCAGAGGGGTTCCATTGAGCCGTTACAGGGCTTCAGGCTTGATGAAAGCATTGAATTTACACAGTTGTCAGTTACCCAAACATAATTATAAAAAAGCCAACAGAGAACACATATGCATACCAAATTTATTGAATCGTCAATTCGATGTGTCGGAACCAAACCAGGTTTGGTGTGGCGATGTGACTTATATCTGGGCCGGAAGTCGTTGGGCTTATTTGGCTGTTGTTATGGATTTATTCTCACGCAAGATAATCGGTTGGGCCATGAGTTATTCACCCAACACTGATTTAACGGCCACAGCACTAACCATGGCCTATGAACAACGTGGAGAACCTGATGGCGTGATGTTCCACTCAGATCAAGGCTGTCATTACACCAGCATTAAATATAGACAATTACTGTGGCGGTATCAAATCACACAAAGTATGAGCAGACGTGGTAATTGTTGGGACAATAGCCCCATGGAGCGATTCTTCAGAAGTTATAAAACAGAATGGATGTCATCAATAGGATATGCTTCATTGGTGGCAGCAAAACAATCAGTAATCAACTACATTGTTGGATACTATTGCAACGTCAGACCTCATGCCAATAATGATAGTCTGACACCTAACGAGTCAGAACGAAAGTACTGGCAAAAATCTAAAACCGTGGCCAAAAATACTTGACCACTACAGTAATTAAGAGTTATTATGCAAACCAATAAAATAAATAAAATTGATGGTGGGACTGAAACCATAAACAAAATTTACACATCCAGCACTGAAATTTTGGACTATGAAGACCTAAGTATTCAACACTTAATTAAATCCAGGGCGTGGATGAAATTGAATGAGTACGAAAAAATTGGAGCTGCCTATCAATATGTACGTGATGAAGTGAAATTTGGCTACAACAAAAGTGATGATATTCCAGCAAGCCAAGTCCTTTCTGATGGTTATGGTCAGTGCAACACCAAGGGCAATTTATTGATGGCTTTACTTCGTGGTCTTGGCATATCTTGTAGGTTTCATGGGTTTACCATAGACCAGAAACTTCAAAAAGGTGCGATACCAAGTTATATTTTTTGGCTGGCTCCAAAGTACATCATTCACAGTTGGGTAGAGGTATATCATCAAGGGCGATGGATTAATCTTGAAGGGTTCATTCTAGATCAACCTTACCTAAGTGCTATTCAAGCAAAATTCCCAAGTGAAAAAGACTCGTTTTGTGGGTATGGCGTGGCGACAAAATGTTTATCAAACCCTAAGGTTGACTGGGAAGGAAAAGATACTTACATCCAAAAAGAAGGTATACACGATGATTATGGTATCTATGACTCGCCCGATGATTTTTATTCTGAAGTTGGAACAAACCTCTCCGGAATTAAAAAGTGGCTTTATGAACGATTAATGAGGCATTTGATTAACTGGAATGTTTCACGGTTAAGAAAGAAAATAATTTAGGTTGTGTTCATTCAAATTCATGAGGAAAGTTAGGCTTCAAAGTGATGCAATATTCATCAACCCATAACTGTTTGCATGAATACACCTGTTGGTCCAACATACAACTTGGGCCTGACCTTACTTATCCTGGGGTATTTGATCCATCAGTACATTATGAAAATGATTAATTAAACCATATTTCCTAAAAAAGCATTTAAATACAGGCACCTATCAAAATATGTCTAAATTTTCGAGGGAATGGGTGAATTAAAAGAGGCTACAAATGCTAAAACCAGAATTCATTGACCGAATTTAGGCTCAATTCAATGATATTGTGGCCTAAAAGTTGACTAATCGGAAAATTACATGCCTTAAAAATGATTTAAATCAGCAACATAGATGAAAATATGTGAATTTTCGAGGGAATGTGCGCAAAACCCCTATTTGGAATATTTCCTGAAAGTTGGCTTATGATGCAAAATAATTATGATTTAAAAAAAGAGCAAAAGCTTATTGAATTAAGTTAATGTGAACCAATAGATTTTGAGTCATTCAAAAGCTAGATATAGATTTATTGTCGCGGTAAGTTTATATCACACAAACCCCTTATCTATTGACTGATTAAATAAGTTAATTAGTGTTTAGATTACACATAACTGTGGTTTTATATCCATTATTTTTTATCAGATTGATTAATCCTTTCTAAAGCATCTTTTATTTTCTCGTGTGATTCATCAAGCGACTTATTTGCTCTACTGGTGGTTTCTTTAGACATAGCAATTAAAGGTTGTAATAGCTTTTCATCGTCAATTTCATTTTTATTAATAATATGATGGCGTGAGTCATCGATATTTTTTAAGGTGTGTACAAACGAAGCCATACACCGTGTTGGTAACGAGGAAAGTTTATCCAAATCACCTTCTAGTATTAAATCAAGAACCATAAAGGCATCAGACTCTTCCTGGCTCAATGAATTTAATTTGTTCTCGTCAAGAACATCAATCATCTTTTTTAAGCCACTTGATATTTCCTTTAGTTCCTTGTCACGCTTTTCGAATTTATCCATTGGCTTAAAGTAAGATTATGATTAACGCATTTATTGTACATCATCTACAGAAATCTCACTTCAGACTAATTTGAAATTCAGGCATCATCGGGGTAAGTGAGTAGTATTAGCTTTATCGAAGACAAGGTTGTCGTGATTTGTGAAACTTGTATATGCGCGAGGTAAAAGAAGTGGTAAGTTTTAGCAAGGTGCGCCATTGTATATTTAGCTAAAGAGAATAGCTGGGTTAGTCGATAACGAAACCAGGTTTGACAATATCAAAAGTTATGATTGATTAAACAGGAATTAACTTTGAACAGTATTATCATTCATGCTATCTTGTTATTTTGTTCAGCCGGTATATAGTTATGTCACTAAATGATGCAGAAACTGTAGCTCAGAAAATATTGTTAGATCCTGCTTTTGCCAAAGATGTTAATAAATACATCAAACGAGCACTAAGCTCAAAAAGATCATCTAACCAAAAAAACATGAGTGACAGCAAAGCCCATTTAATTGCGGACAAAAATTCTAAAAATAAAGTACTAGCTAAGAATCCAATCTACCCAAAACTAAACAATGAACTGTTGAGGCAAATTGATGCTATTGACAGTAGAGCGAATAGAATTTTAGCCAAAGTAACAATGGGTCAAATGCAAAAGCAGGTGGTCAACTATATAAAACACGCGACCCCAACTGAAATTGATAAGATATCCGATGAGGAAAATGCAACTAACATGCTGATTAATGTTTTCTGCAAATCTATAATGATTGATGATGATGTTTCCCCTTACCACAAGTCTATACTGCGTGGTGCAATTAAGCGTTCAGGCCTCATTGCTGAACATGGTGGGGCTTATGATTATAAAGAAGTAATGCAATTAACAGGTTGGAGTAAAGCAACCATTTCAACTTACTACAATTCCAAAAAGCTACTGGGCATTAAAATCGATGGAAAGCTAAAGTATCCCGCTTTCCAATTTAACACTGAAGGCATGATCAAAGGACTTAAGGAGGTGATTCACAAACTCTTGAATCAAACAGACGATTTTTGGTCGGCTTTTACCTTTCTGATAAATAAAAATGATCTTTTACCATTTGATAAACCAATAACTCCGTTGGCTGCAATTAAAAAGGGTGATGTTAAATCTGTCTTAGGCTTAATT
>QQUO01000168.1 GCA_008501575.1 Pseudomonadota bacterium | reverse complement strand
AGGCTTTACCACGCACATAATTTCCAATCTGAACATCCACTTCATGCCAGACTGACAAAGTCAGCTTTGAGTCACGTGGAATAAACTGCCGTAGCCAGCTAATAATCTGTTGTTTATCCTTTAACAGAAAAAACACCAAAATCGGCATCACCACCAAAAACACCGCAATCGAAAATGCACTAAACACAGAGGACACGGTTTTACCCAAAATCTGCTGCCCCAGGATTGTCACTTCAGCCGTAACTTTTGTTATCAGACCCTGGACCTGATCAGGTTGAATCAAATGCGGGTATTTTTCCGGCAATGCCCGTAGAAAATCCAATCCGGTTGAAAAATAATTCGGCAGCACTTGTACCAGTTGAGTAACCTGCGTAATAAGTTTCGGCACCAGCCAGACCAACAGCACAAACAACACCGCCACAAACACCAAAAACACCACACCAACTGCCACCACCCGCGGCACTTTCAGTTTTTCCAGGCGAACGATTACACTTTCTAACAGGTAGGCCACCACTATACTGGCTAAAAAGGGTGCCAAAGCACGGCCAAAATAAAAAATAAAGACAAAACTAACCACCAAAGCCATGGTCAGAATGACAATTTGCGGGTCAGAAAAATTTCTTTTAAACCAGTTAGTAAATACGTTCATAATGGCAATTATAAGTCAGAACACGGGGAAACCCACGCATAAAAGGCTTAATCAAAGAAATTGTTATTCTTGAAGAAGGTTAAAAGGATTTTAACCAGGATAAAACTGCTTCAGTATGGCGGCCTTCAAAGGCACTGCTTACCCGACCGAAGTCAGTCCGACCAAAATTCAATGGTTGTGGCGCATAACTGGCGTACAAATCAAGTTGACCCCCTAAAATGGCGGTGCTCATACCAATGCGAACACTGTAATCGGCTGAAATTGCATTAAGAATTGTGGTCAAATCTGCATCTGTGGCCGGAGGCTGTTGTCGACCGGAATATTCAATATTAAATTCGGTGCCTTGTTTAAAGGTGTGGCTATAACCCAAGGCAAAAATTGTTTGATCCGCCCACTTAAATTCGGGACTTTCCATGTCATTTAAGAAACTCAAGAAAATATCGGGATATGAACGCGATACAAATGCATTGATATCACTGTAATAGTTGTGCCGCGCAACCAGGCGCAAACTATCTTGAGATGTTAATTGAAAATTAACCGCCACATCGATGCTGGCCGGGATATCAAAATCAGCGGGATCTGCTTGCACACCCAGTAATTGACTAAAGCCATCCATATCAATCTTAGATTGGTAATGAGTCTCAAAAGATAACCAGTGGGTGAACTGATGAGATAATCCCAGATTGACGCCCAGGCCGTTACTGGTTTCAGTATAACTCACCGGATATAAATCCAATTGGCTGTAAGTTAAGATTGGCGATGCCAGGAAATTGATGTCTGAGTAATTTTGCTGTGCAAATAAAACCGCGAAATTAAATTGAGACTGTTCAGAAAGCTGGAAGGCCACCCCTGGCGCATAAATTCGTCGACTGTATAACTCACGGTCAGTGAATAGCAAATGATCAAATTCAAAAGGATTGTCTGAAAAGCTGGTGGGTCTGATAAATGACTTTTCATAATCAAAGGTAAAAAAGTAAGATTTACCATCCATCAAATCGCCCAAATAATTTAACCGATCTTGTGAAAAATAATATTTGGCACCGGCAAAGCTGACGGCTTGAGAAAATTCCGGCACGGGTGCATTGTTTAATTCACGGTAGAAGTTGGGGTAAATGCGGGCAGCAATATCGCCACGCCAATGGCCCAAATCCATGATGTCCACAGATGACTGAGCATTCGCTGGTGCTGCATAGAACGCTTGATTCATATACAACAAAGCAATGAATATGGTTAAGAACAATCTCATCAATTTGACGTTTAACGTTAATTTAATATATTAATAATGCAATTTTTGCAAAAAAACAACACAAAGTCAATTTTACTGTGTGAATTTAGCCTAAATAATTCACACAATGGGCATAAATGTTGTAAAACCGCAACACACTGTCACTTTATTGACAATTCATGCCCTTAAAAACCCAATTCCACCGTCAGACTTTTCAATGGCTGACAATCTACACTTCAGTTTAATCGACTGATTACTGCCTCGGCATATTCTGCAGTTTTAGCACGGCCACCCATATCACCGGTTAAACGATCCCTGGCACCAATGGTTTTGGTAACCGCTTGTCTGATGCGGTTGGCTTTATCAACATAACCCAAATGCTCAACCATCATGGCGGCGGCCAAAATAAGTGAAGTCGGATTGGCAATTTTTTGTCCGGCGATATCCGGTGCTGAGCCATGAACCGCCTCAAACATGGCCACATCTTGACCAATATTGGCACCCGGTGCTAAACCCAAACCACCCACCAAACCGGCACATATGTCAGAAATAATGTCACCAAATAAATTGGTGGTTACAATCACATCAAACTGTTCCGGATTCATCACCAACTGCATACAGGCATTATCAACAATCAGTGTATTAAATTTAATGCCGGGATATTCCTTGGCCATTTCTTGTGCCACTTCCAAAAACAAGCCGGAGGTGGTTTTCATAATATTGGCTTTATGCACGGCCGTCACTTTTTTACGCCCGGCTTTTTTTGCCAGCTCAAAAGCGTAGCGAACAATATTTTCCGAAGCCTCTCTGGTGACCACAATCTTTGATTCAGCAATGGTGCGTTCTTTATTGATGGTCTGGCCTTCACTTAAATACGCACCTTCAGTATTTTCACGTATTGTTAAAATATCGATGTCACTATAACGCGCTAAGGTGCCCGGAAAGGAAATAACCGGTCGGACGTTGGCAAACAGCTTAAAGTAGCGACGCATGGCCACATTAATTGAGCTAAACCCTTTACCCACAGGCGTGGTCAAAGGACCCTTTAAACAAACCCCTTGGGCTGAAATGGCATCCAGGGTATCTTGCGGCAATAAGTCGCCCTGACTTTCCAGCGCGGCTAAACCGGCTTCTTTAAATTCATACTCAAAGTTTAATCCGAGTTGATCTAATACCGCCAAAGTGGCATCCATAATTTCCGGCCCGATACCGTCTCCTTTAATAACAATGATTTTTTGCGTCATTTTTTGTCCTATGTTTTGTTTTTTTTAATGGTGGGCGATTATACCCAATCACCACCACATTTCACAGGATATCGATGCTTTCCAATGGTGAATTAATTTTCTTCCAGCAATTGTGTCACTTGTTGCAGCACCTCTTCAACATGGCCTTTGACCTTAACCTTTCGCCACGACAGCATCACATCACCATGAGCATTAAGCACAAAAGTGCTGCGCTCGATGCCCATAAACTTTTTACCATACATGTTTTTTTCTTTAATCACATCAAAAGCACGGCACAGCACTTCCTCGGTGTCTGCCACCAATTCAAAAGGCATGTCATATTTGAGTTTAAAGTTTTGTTGTTTTTTCAAACCATCTGCTGAAACCCCCAACACCTCACAACCTAAATCCTTAAAGCGGTCATAATGGGCACTAAAGTCCTGACCTTCCTGGCTACAACCTGGGGTATTGGCTCGCGGATAAAAAAATACGCACAGGTAATTTTTAACCACTTGTGCCATTGATGTCGTGGCGCCATTGGTCATTTGGATGGGGTGTTGCATGGCTTGGTCTTCAATTTTTAGCATGGTTTCATTCATATTAATTAAAAAACATCCTATAATTATGGCCTTTTAAAACTTAAGCACAAGTTTTTGATGCAAAATAAACAAAGTCTTCAAGTAAAGCAAAGTCTGTCCGGTGCCATGGTGGCTTTAGTAACTCCGATGCATGACCATGGTGAAATTAATTGGGATCAATATAAAGACTTACTGGATTGGCACATTAACATTAAAACACCCGGATTAGTCATTACTGGCACCACCGGTGAATCTGCATTATTAAACGCTCAAGAGACGCAACAACTATGGACCATGGCAGCAGAGCGCTGTGCGGGTTCTGATACTTTGCTGGTAGCCGGCACCGGAGCCATCTCACCACAACAAGTGATGACCAACAACAACCAGGCCGCCGCCTGTGGCGCGCAAGTGGCACTGGTCGTCACCCCGTATTATTTACGATTAACACAACAAGCTTTAATGGATCATTTTTGGGCCATTGCTGATGCCAGCCCGATACCAATACTGCTTTATAATGTGCCATCAAGAACCGGCAATGATTTACACACCAAAACCACCCAGGCACTGGCCAAGCACCCCAACATTATCGGCATTAAAGAAGCCAAGGCCGATATGGAGCGCATCCAACAATTAGCAAAAATCAACTCATTTGCAGTGCTTTCAGGTGATGATGACAGTTTTTGTCAGGCCATGCACCAAGGTGCAGTCGGGGTTATCAGTGTCGCTGCCAATGTCCGCCCATTGACCTTACAACAAATCTGCCATGCCATCACTTTGGGTGATTTCGGCAAAGCCCGTGACCTTAACCAATCATTACAATCGCTCTATCAATTATTGAGTCTTGAACCCAATCCGGGACCGATTAAAGCTGTTATGGCTGCCGCAAAAATGCTATCATCCGGCATCCGCCGTCCATTACAGTTGATGTCCTTAAATCAAACGCAACTAAAACAACACTTAAGCGCCATTAAACAGGAGTTTACACAAGCATGAAAATAATAAATCAAGTGATTTTTACCGCCGGCCTGTTGGCACTGTTAAGCGGTTGTGGCCGTATGGTCAAGGAAGAACCCTACCTGCAAGCCGAACAAGTTCCACCTTTGAAAAAAGTAGAAGGTTTGGACTTACCACAAGACACCGGCCAATTGGAGATACCGGAAGTCAGCAGCAACCATCAACCGATTACTATCGATGCGGTAAGACCCCCGGAAATGGCATTTGCCAAACGCCGTAGCAGCGATGAAAATGTGGTTATTATTGATGCCGACGGTGTTCCAACCATGGAAATTTACAATGACATAGACGTTTGGCAATTGATGAATGCTGACTTTGGCGAACACTGGTTTATTATTGAATCCAATGAAGCTGACTGCCAAGTGACTTTACACTATGACGACCCCATAAATAAAACCGTGGAAGAACAGGGCTTCTTTAAAAAGTTATTCACTTTTGAAAGCAGATACATAGACCGTTCGGGTCAATATGTCCTGACTTGTTTAAAGTTACCGAAAAAGCAACAAATTTGGATACAGACCTTAGATTTTAAAACGCCTTCTGCTTTTGTGGTCGATGACTTATTTAGTCACCTCTTTAATGCCGCCATTGCCGGCGATGATCCTTCAGCCTCTTAATAACAACCACTATTTAAGGCTTTAGCTGGCATGGCTAATTAAGGATCGCCACGATCCAATAAGTCTATTTTATCTTCGACCTGGGCCCATTCATCGGCATCTTCAGGGGGGTCAATCATGGCGGTAATAACCGGCCATTTGGGCGACAATTCGGCATTGATTTCAAGAAAATGCTCTTGACCGGCCGGTAAATCATCCTCTGGATAGATGGCATCCACCGGACATTCTGGTTCACATAAAGTGCAATCAATACATTCTTCGGGATCAATCACTAAAAAATTAGGACCTTCATGAAAACAATCCACCGGACAAACCTCAACGCAGTCGGTGTATTTACACTTGATACAGGCTTCGGTGACGACAAAAGTCATTGAATGGCTCCTTGATTTAAAACAAAAGGCAATTATACTATAAGCGATTAGAATGAAGCCAGACAACTTGCTAAATCATCACCCAGTTACATACCGCACTGATCAACATCACCTCCCCCACGGCGAGATTACCCCAGCGGTTAAAAAAATTATTCGTAAACTGACGAACGCCGGCTATGAAGCTTATTTGGTCGGTGGCGCGGTACGCGATTTATTATTGGGCTTACACCCAAAAGATTTCGATATTGCCACTGATGCCACGCCCGAAGATGTCAAAAAAGTGTTTAAAGGTCAATGTCGTTTGATTGGTCGCCGTTTTCGCCTGGCCCATATTTATATGGGTAATCAGGTTTATGAAATTGCCACTTTTCGTGGTTCTGACAGCGGTGATCGGATACTTAAAAAAGGCCAAATCATACGTGACAATGTCTTTGGCACCATTGAACAAGACGCCATCCGCCGCGATTTTACCTGCAATGCACTTTATTATGACATCGATAATCGGGTGGTGTTGGATTTTGTCGGGGGTGTCGGGGATTTGGAGCGTGGTGAACTGAAACTGATCGGCCAGGCCGACCAGCGTTTCATCGAAGATCCCGTGCGGATGTTGCGTGCAGTGCGGTTTGAAGCTAAATTAGGGCTCACATTACCGACAGAAATGGCTCACCAAATAACCGCCCATCGTCACTTACTCCATCAAGTCCCCATTGCCCGCCTGTTTGATGAGACCTTTAAAATGTTTCATGGTGGCAACATGGCAGAAGCCTATCAAAAAACCACCGACCTCGACTTATTTCAAATTCTGTTTCCCGTT
>QQUO01000015.1 GCA_008501575.1 Pseudomonadota bacterium | reverse complement strand
CGACAATAAGCATTTCAATTTAGCCAAGGCTTTTTTGGCCATCAGCATCATCAATCATGACCAAAAACAGGCTGCTGTGCTACTGAATGAATTAATTGAAACCAAACAACAATCACCTGAACTTATGGCCGCCACTGCCATGTTGGCCTTTAAACAAAAACAATTTGATGAAGCCGCCGATTATCTAATCAATGTTTGTCGATCATCAATGGCTTATCCCAGTTGGTTTATAACCCTCAGCCAAACACTGGTGGCGATGAACCGGCTCGAAGAAGCCAAACAAGTCTTACATCGATTACTGGAACGTGGCCAAAACGATCGTGCCGTTGTGATGCTTGCCATGATTGAAATCAGACAAGACAATTACAAGCAAGCCATCGAACGCTTAAAAAACATCGAAACAGACAGCCCGCACCACCGGGTGGCACTCAAACAACGGATGTTAGCCCACCACCAAAGTCAACAATGGACTCAAGCCTTAAGCCTGGCCGATGAGCTCCTTGGCATAAACCCTGCCAACAGCGAAGCCGTGGTGGTCAAAGCCTATGCCCAAACGCATTTAGCACAACCAAAACAAGCGATAGAAACCCTGAAAAAAGCTCTGGCCGACAAAGATTTGGAAGATCGTGCCAATGATATAAACTTGTACACCGGTTTGTTGTTAGATGCCGAAGGGGATTATGACACTGCCTGGAAATATTTTTCAGCACAACAGCATGATGAGCCCAAATCAGTTTCTATGTTAGATAAAAATGCCGAGAAAACAGTGCAAAAATGGCCCACAGCTGCGATTGAACAGCAACCGGTTTTTGTTTTTAGTGACACCGCCACCGGTCATGTGAATTTTATGCAACGATTAGCTCATCATGGAATCGCCACCCTAACAGACCGATATCAACGCAGCGGTCGACAGGATTTGTTTACCCGTGCCTGGGACTTTAAAGACATTGCCGAGTTAACCGATGCCCGTTGTCACTTGTTACGAAAAAAATACCGCCAGCATCTTAAACTGCGTCACGAAGACGGAGCTTATGCGGACTTCGTGCCAATGACCGCACTGCATATGGCATTAATTAAAAAGGTATTTCCGGCGGCTGCGGTTATCGTATTGGATCGCAACATGCCTGACCGTCACCTGCATCAAAAAGTGTTCGCCAACAGCCATTACTCGGCCACGGATTTTCACAGTCTAAAGAATCAACTGATTGCCATGAATCCAAATATCTACCTGCTTGATATTGACGCCTTAATGGCCAATGACCAGCCCATTTTAGATAAACTCAGCCAGCTTTTTGCAACAAAGATAACACCTTGGGATGCCCCTGATGTGATGCCGATGGAGCAATTGATGCTGCCCAAAAATCGCTGGAAAAATTACCGTGAATACCTGCAAACAATTAAGCCATGATTGATTTTTGGCATACTTTGCTATTGGCTCTGATTCAGGGTCTGACCGAGTTTTTGCCGGTGTCATCTTCTGCTCACTTAATATTAGTGGGACTTTTGGGGGACTGGCAAGATCAAGGTTTGGTGATTGATATCGCCGCCCATTTGGGCTCTTTACTGGCAGTGCTAATATATTTTCGCCATGACATTATTCAGTTATTGTCAGGACGCCAAAAACAATTATTGATTCAGCTAATTATCGCCACCTTACCCATTGTGGTGGCTGGATTATTATTTGCCGGTTGGGTCAGTGACATGGGTCGTTCAGCCTTCGTGATTGCGATTGCCAGTGCTGTTTTCGGTGTTTTGTTGTGGTGGAGTCAGCGGTTGGCAAAACAAGCCGAATTGGATCGCAAATCAGCCCTCATTATTGGTCTGGCCCAATGTCTGGCTTTGATTCCGGGCGCTTCCCGCTCCGGCGTTACCTTAACTGCCGGAATGGCCTTGGGTTTATCCAAATCGATGGCAGCCCGTTTTAGCTTCTTATTGGCCATTCCCACCATTTTAATGGCGACAGCTTATGCCGGCATACAATGGTATCAAACACCCACTGCCATCGACACCGCCGCTGCCCTTTGGGTGGTGCTGTTTAGTTTTTTAACTGCATGGTTGGTGATTGCTTTATTTATGAAATTTATTGAATGTATTGATTTTGTGTGGTTCATGCTATACCGTTTAGGTTTGGCTTTACTGTTATTTGTGGTGTTGATATGATCCCTTCGGAACTTACATTTGCCACCCGCTCAGGTGATATTGCGGCGCTCGAGTGGGGCGCCGGCAACAGCAATCTGATTTTGGCCTTACACGGCTGGCTGGACAATGCCGCCAGTTTTTCACAGTTGGCACCGATATTGGCCGAGCAGGATTATCATGTCATTGCCATCGATTTTCCCGGTCATGGTCAATCCCATCACCGCGCCGTTGGCCATAACTATGCCTTTATTGATTACTTATTGGATGTTCAACCGGTCTTTGACCAGTTACCGCAACCCCTGACCGTGGTGGCCCACTCCATGGGTGCCGCCATTGCCTCAATGTATGTGGCCGCCTACCCTAAAGCAGTGGATAAACTGGTGCTGATTGAAAATTTAGGCGCCATACCACCATACCAAAAAGGCAAAGCCACGGCTAAATTGCGCAATGCATTGGATGAATGGCGCAATCATAGTTTAAAGCACCAGCGCCATTATCCCAGCATAGATCAAGCCATTAAAGCCCGACAAAAAGCCACACCGATGCCAGCGGATATCTTAAGACCCATGATTGAACGCGGTCTTGGCAAAACCATTCAAGGTCATTATTGGCGTACCGATAAACGCTTACGCTTGAGTAGCCTGGTGCGCTTAGATGAGCAACAAATTCAAGAATTCTTAAGGGATATCGAGGTGACCACGCAACTCATATTAGCCGACCCGGCCACCTATGCCATGAACTTTCCCAGTCTGCAACAACGCATTGAAGCCTTACAACCTCACCGCATCGATAAACTCAAAGGCAACCACCACTTGCATATGACTGAAGCTGATACAGTCGCCAAATGTATTCTGGAATTTTTATCGAAGCCTTAAAGACCATCGTATCTGTCTCATGTTAGAGTTGTCCGAACCGACAATACTGTCCTAAAAAACGTATGTACGATGACCCTCTCTTTTGATTGCAAGAAGCTCAGCAGTCAGGACATCAGCCAACAAGCAAGGTTTAGGTATACGTTATGGCGATTTTAAGCCGTGACATTAATTGATACCCCGGGATTATGTAAACAACATGGCGTGCTACGGGCGACCCTGGCTCACTACAACAACCCCAATGAAGCCAGACAAATGATTACAACCATAACAGCTCTCCAGTTGTCCATTGTCATATTCAACAAAAAGATAATTTTAACCCTAACCCCTATAAACAATAACTTAACCCGAATTTTTGGCGGCTTAATTCCATCTTCAACAAGCAGGTACGCTGAATGTGTTAAAGCCATTATTGTTGAATAAATTTCAATTGTGTCCGGACAGATCAAATCTGTATAATCTACTTATCAAAAAACGAGAACCATAATGACTCAAGCAAAAAACACTCTTGTTCTGTTAATTTTTCTATTCACGCCATTAATAAACGCCCAAGATATCGATGGCGTGATTGAACACCCGATGATTGAACGCTATCCGGGACAAGTCATTGCCTGGCAACACATTGAAAATTATCAGCCTTACCAAGTACCGGTTGGTCCAGTCTCCGGTTATCGACAAATCGCTGATTGGATTGAAACCGAGGGACGTGTGACCCGCACCTTTTATAAATACGAAGGTCAAGACAGATCCTACGCTGAAGTGTATAAAAATTATCTCGATGCCCTTAACAATGAAGGCTTTACCATCCTGGGGGAAGGCATGTTCGCTGATCGCAAAGGCAATGAAGTCGGTTCAAGACAATGGATGGAAGTGGTTTTTCGCGTTAATCCGGCAACCAAACCCGGCGCTGTCGGTACCATGTTCTCAGGCACAGCCTCTTCGGGTGGCGCCGGTGCCATCGTTGCCAGTAAAGAACGGGCTGTAGGAACAGCTTATGTGCTTATCTTTGTTGAACAACATTCAAAAAACTACATTGGCACCTTAATTGACATCATCGAAGTCGAAGCCGCTGAAACCGGTCTGGTGGTGATTGATGCCGAGGCCATGGGTTCTGATATCGAAGAATACGGTCGGGTTGTCTTAAATGGTATTGTCTTTGATTTCGATAAAGCCACCATTAAGCCTGAATCCAAAGCTGCTTTTAAAGTGATTGCAGACTATCTCAACAATCACCCAGATAAAATGTTCTATGTGGTCGGCCATACTGATTCAAAAGGCACCTTTGTCTATAATCAAAAACTATCCAGCGACCGTGCCCATGCCGTCCGCGAGGCGTTGATTAATGATTACGGCATTCAAGCAGACCGCTTGCAAGCCCACGGCGTGGGTCCATTGGTTCCGGTTTTTTCCAACACCAGTGACGCAGGTCGCGATAAAAACAGACGGGTTGAATTGGTGGAACAATTTTTTTAAGCGACGATTTTCTTTCTCAAGCTCCTTCATTCGCTTCATCAGCGACACATCCATACCACCATATTTCGCTCGCCATTTGTAAAATGTGGCTAAGCTCATAACGTATTCGCGACAAAGTTCTGGCACATGTACACCTGACTCGTTTTGTTTAATAATAGCCTGTAATTGGCTGTCTGAATATTTTGATGTCTTCTTGTGAATCTCCTAAAAATTCATTATAAGAAAATCCTACTTTCAAGGTCAGCTATTTTTTGGGGGGATTACCCATCAATTATTGGGCTATAAAACGCCCAATGATTTTGAAGAATGTCTCGATTAATTACATAACCTGTTTGTCGTTTTCTCAGAGATTATAACCCCACATCAAAACAAACTTTTAAACTCATTCTTCAATCTTTTAGCTGAAACTTTCTGTTTGGTTCCGAGGCTTTGAGCAAATAGCGACACGCGGTATTCTTGCAGGGTCATTAAGTATTCCTGATGATCACGGGTAAAAACCGGGGCTTCTTCGCAGAGTTGATAGAATGGTTCGCTCACTTTAGATAGCTGAGTGAGTTTATCGGCTTCTTTTTGGGGGGAATGCAGGGCGGTTTCCAGTCGCATGCTCAGGGCTTCTAAGTAGCGGGGGTAGTGTTTGAGTTGTTCGAATGAAACGATTTTTAAAAAGCCGTCGTAGATAAGATAATCGAGTTCTTGAATCATATCGCTGTAGCTGTCATCCGTTAACTGCTCACTGTTTTCCTCGATGGCTTGCCAAACCTTGTACCAATCCAATAACACGGTGTTGAGCTGTTCAAGCCAAGAGTAAACGTCACGATAAAGGTTTGCAGATAAGTCTTCGGCCAATTGATCAAAGGCCTGCTGATTGTCAATACGGTCGGTGGCGAAGATAACGGCCTCCAGACGGGCATCGATGAGTGAATCTATCAGACTGTAATCACTGCCGAGACTGTCCCAGGCCAGAGCGGCTTTTAGATTGGGGGTGATTTTTTGGCATTGTTTGGTGATTTTCGGGTATTTGAGCTGAACCAGTCGTTTAATGCCTTGGGTGTGCTCTTGTAAAGCTTGTTCTTCTGTTTCGAAAAAGCGCAAACCCACGGCATCCTGTTGATCCACCACCGCCGGATAGGCGGGCAGGCCGTTATCAAGGGTGACCATCGGCTCGATGGTTGCAAACACCCAATCACTGGCACCATTGATTTGTCGGTTTTCACTGGCTGATTTTTGGAAACTGATGTTGGCCGCCTGTTGGTGCTGGCCTTGCATCTCAGCAAAATTTCGGCCTTGGTAAACAATTTTATTTTTACGATTACTGACTTCATAACGAAACCGCAGGTGCGGTGGCAGTGCCACGGTTTGCCATTCTTCAACCGTGGTTTCTAAACCATTTTTCTGGCGGACGATGGCCACCAGTTGTTGGTAGAAGTCCTGGTTATGTTGTAACAGCTCGACAATAATATCGGCATAATGATTGACCGGAATTAAGCCCCGTCGCAGACTTTTCGGCAGTCCTTTGATCAGTGCCACCACTTTTTCCTGAATTAAGCCCGGCACTAAATATTCAAAATCATTGGCGTTCAGGGCATTGAGCCATGCCAGTTTTAAATGAGCAGTAACGCCATCGTCTTCTTGTTCCGGGGCAAACACATAACTTAAGGGAATATCGAGCTGGCGGATTTGGATGTGATCAGGAAATTGTTCTTGTTGCGGGGTTTGTGCCTGGTTCTGATAGAAGTCTTCGGCACTAAAATGCAGCGGTTGCCCGGTTTGATTTTTCAGCCATTTTTTCAGTTGCGGTTCGGCGTAAATGCCGTTAGGAATACGGGCATCATACAGCTGGTATAAAGCCGCCGGTTCAATCAACAAATCTCGCTTGCGGTGGCGATCTTCTTCGGCCTCGATTTCTGCCATTAAACGGCTGTTGTGCCGGTAAAAATCCAGTCGTGTGTTTAACTGTCGTGCCACCAATCCCTGTTCGATAAACAGATGTCGTGAAGTCTGTGGGTCATGCGGACCATAATGTACCCGTTCTCGTTCGCT
>QQUO01000341.1 GCA_008501575.1 Pseudomonadota bacterium | reverse complement strand
TTTACAGCTTTGCTGTAAGGAGCGAACCACTAATTACCCTTACTTGTCCTCTTCCAAACCCACACCATCCATACCCATGGAGAGGGTGTCGGCGTCACCGCCCTGGGAGAGTTTAATGGCAAGCCGCACTTCGTTGGCGGAATCGGCATGACGCAGGGCGTCTTCGTAGGTGATTTCGCCGGCTTGATACAGTTCGAACATGGCCTGATCGAAGGTCTGCATGCCCATATTGGTTGATTTTTTCATCAGGTCTTTGAGTTTTTCAATCTTACCTTTACGGATGTATTCTTGTGCCAGGGGCGAATTAATCAGGATTTCCACGGCAGCGCGGCGGCCATTGCCGTCCGGGGTCGGGATTAATTGTTGTGCCACCATGGCCCGCAAGTTAAGCGATAGATCCATGAGTAATTGATCACGGCCATCTTTGGGGAAAAAGTGCAAAATACGGTCTAAGGCCTGGTTGGCGTTGTTGGCGTGTAATGTGGCCAAACACAGGTGGCCGGTTTCGGCAAAGGTCACCGCCTGTTGCATGGTTTCACGGGTACGTATCTCACCAATCATAATGACATCCGGCGCCTGCCGCAGTGAGTTTCTTAAGGCGATTTCAAAGCTTTCGGTGTCTAAACCGACTTCCCGTTGGGTTATGACACAGCCCTGGTGTTCGTGGACATATTCGATGGGGTCTTCAATGGTGATGATGTGACCGGTGGTGTTGACATTACGATAGCCAATCATGGCCGCCAATGACGTTGATTTACCGGTGCCGGTACCACCGACAAAAATAATAATGCCACGTTTGGTGAGGGTCAGTTCTTTTAATACTTCAGGTAATTTAAGCTGCTCAAAGGTCGGTATTTTTGATTCCACCCGCCGAATCACCATGCCCACGGCATTGCGTTGATAAAAGGCACTCACCCGGAACCGGCCGACACTGGAGACACCAATGGCAAAGTTACATTCATGGGTTCGTTCAAACTCTTCTTTTTGATAGGGCGACATAATGCCGGTTACCATATCCCTGGCTTGAGCTTTGTTCAGCGGTTGTTGGGTGATGGGTATAACCCGGCCATGGATTTTAATGCTCGGCGCTAAACCGGCAGTGATAAATAAATCTGATGCTTTTTTATGCACCATTAATTTTAAGTAGGAATTAAAGTCCATGCTTGTCTCCTGTAATCAGCAAAACATTAATCAAAATCCGCTTTAGAAACAGCGCGTGATCGGGCTTGTGCTTTGGCAATCAGCCCCCGATTAACCAAATCTTTTAAACATTGGTCCAGGGTCTGCATGCCAATGGCTTGTCCGGTTTGTATCGATGAATACATTTGGGCCACTTTATCTTCACGGATTAAATTTCGGATGGCGGGAATACCGATCATAATTTCGTGGGCGGCAATTCGACCACCACCAACCCGCTTAATCAGTGTTTGTGCCACCACTGCGCGTAAAGATTCAGATAACATAGAACGCACCATGGGTTTTTCACCGGCCGGAAAGACATCAATAATACGGTCAATGGTTTTGGCCGCAGAAGTGGTGTGTAGGGTACCAAACACCAAGTGACCTGTTTCCGCTGCGGTTAAGGCCAGGCGAATGGTTTCCAAGTCACGCAACTCACCCACCAAAATAATGTCGGGATCTTCACGCAACGCAGAGCGCAACGCATTTTCAAAGCTCTTGGTGTCACGATGGACTTCGCGCTGATTAATCAAACATTTATTACTGGTGTGGACAAACTCGATGGGGTCCTCAATGGTTAAGATATGACCATGTTCCTTTTTATTGAGGTAGTCAATCATGGCCGCCAAGGTGGTTGATTTACCTGAACCGGTGGGTCCGGTAACCAAGATTAATCCCCTGGGGACATCGATGATGTCTTTAAAAATGGCGGGACAGTTGAGGTCCTCAAAGGTCAGGATTTCTGTGGGAATGGTCCTGAAGACACCGCCACAACCGCGATTTTGATTAAAGGCATTCACCCTGAATCGGGCCATGCCGGGGATTTCAAAAGAGAAATCAATCTCGTAGTTTTCCTCGTATTCCTTACGTTGGTAGTCGTTCATGATGTCATAAATCATGTCGTGCAACTCCTTGTGCTCAAGGGGCGGTAAATTAATACGCCTAACATCACCATCCACGCGAATCATCGGTGGCAAGCCCGCCGACAGATGTAAATCCGAGGCTTTGTTTTTGACTGTGAAAGCCAGTAATTCTGCAATATCCACTCAACACTCTCAACTTTAAACAGTTTATTGAGTTTAGCCTTGTTAAGTGATAAATTCCAGCATGGTGTATAAAAAAATAACGAAAACATGACGAAAACCAGCATTCTAATGAGCTTGCTTCTGGTGTTAGCAGGCTGTCAGGTGGCGCAGCATAAGGTCAGAATTAATGATGTGACTTTTAATGTCACAGTGGCCGATGATGATAGCAGCCGCGCCATGGGGCTGATGTATCAAAAATCATTGGCCGATGATGCCGGTATGTTATTTATCTTTCCGAGTAGTCAGCCCCGGTCTTTCTGGATGAAAAACACGCTGATTCCTTTGGATATCCTGTACTTTAATGCACAAAAAAAATTGGTGAGTATTCAGGCGGATGTGCCACCTTGTCGAGCAACCACCAGCCGTTGCCCGAGTTACCCGAGTAAACGACCGGCGCAATATGTGTTGGAAATTAATGCCGGTTTGGCACAAAAATATGGCTTTAAACCTGGTGACACAATGATTATTGAATTAAAAAAATAGTCTTTGAACTACATACCTGAAAAAAAAACAGTTATGATGAGCCATCAAAATTGACGCTGTCGACATATAATCGATGGACAAATCTTTAAAAATTAAAAAAACGGGATTCTAAATTCATGACTATAAAAAGACTGTTAGTGCTTTTATTTCTTGTTTTTGCCATGCCTGCCTGGGCGGTAAAAGCCGACGAAAAAATCAACGAAATTGTACAACCTGTGGCTGATGCCATTGCCAGTGTGGTGTTTGTGCAAGTGCCTTTTTTTGGTGACCGAACGGTTCCTTTGGTGTTGATTTGGCTGATTGTGGCGGCCATTTTCTTCACCATTTATTTTAAATTTGTCAACATGCGTTCATTTCGCCATGGATTTGATTTAATCCGCGGCAAGTATGATCACCATGATGCCGATGGTGAAGTGACTCACTTTCAGGCCCTGTCCACAGCGCTGTCAGGTACGGTGGGATTGGGTAATATTGCCGGGGTTGCCGTGGCCGTCAGTTTAGGCGGTGCCGGTGCCACTTTTTGGATGATTGTTGCCGGCTTTTTGGGGATGTCGACAAAATTTGTGGAATGTACTTTGGGGGTTAAATACCGCACGGTTTTAGCCGATGGCACCATTCATGGCGGACCCATGCAATACTTGACCAAGGGTTTTGGTGAGCGTGGATTCCCCAAAGTGGGTAAATTCTTGGCCATTTTCTTTGCCATTATGTGTATCGGCGGTTCTTTTGGTGGCGGAAATATGTTCCAGGCCAACCAATCTTTTCAGCAGGTGGTCAGCATCACCGGCGGCGAAAACAGCTTTTTAATCGGTTACGGTTGGTTATTCGGTGTGATTGTGGCGGCTTTTGTGGGTATCACCATCATTGGTGGGATTAAAGGTATTGCCAAAGTAACCTCAAAATTAGTGCCATTTATGGGCATAATTTATGTGTTGACTGGGTTGGTGATTATTGGCATAAATTATCAACATGTGCCGGAGGCGTTTAGTGATATTTATTATGGCGCCATGGATTCCAAAGCGGCTTTTGGCGGTATTGTGGGTGTCTTAATTGTGGGTTTCCAACGGGCGGCCTTTTCGAATGAGGCCGGTATTGGTTCAGCGGCCATCGCGCATTCAGCGGTGACCACCAATGAGCCGGTTACGGAAGGTTTGGTGGCTTTATATGAGCCATTTATTGACACTGTTGTTGTGTGTACCATTACGGCTTTGGTAATCGGCATAACGGGCCTTATTCCGTTGGCATCTGATAACACCATTCAGGGTATTGAATTAACTTCCGCGGCTTTTGCCAGTAATGTTTCCTGGTTCCCATATGTGCTGACCCTTGCTGTGGTGCTGTTTGCCTTTTCCACCATGTTGGCCTGGTCCTATTATGGCTTGCGTGCGTTCACCTTTTTATTTGGCCCCGGTAAGAAACAAGAAACGGTTTACAATGTGATGTTTTTGGTCTTTGTGGTCATCGGTGCATCGATGAACTTATCGGGCGTTATTTTGTTTTCTGATGCCATGATTTTTGCCATGTCATTTCCGAATATTATTGGCCTGTATTTCTTGGCGCCGGTGGTGAAGCGAGAATTAAAGCAGTACTTTAAGAAACTTCGCAATAATGATTTGCCGACGGTTGATTAGTGTCCTAATCGCGGCGACATTTAAAATCAAAAAAAACCCAGCCAACAATTGTTAGGCTGGGTTTTTTTATATCGATTAACCGGTTTAGTTACTGCGATTGTTCGCTGGTTTTAAGTCAGCTGATCGAGATTTACGGTGAGCCTGTTGTCTTAAGCTATCAGGGAATGGCGCAAATGGCGCCAAACTTTCTCTGATGGCCTTTTGTTCTGCTGACCTTGTCCGGCATATTCGTTTATACAATGTGGGATTATTTGTCATGGTCCTACCTCACAAAAATTTGTGCTTATGGGCAGTATTCATTAAAATAATAGAGTAAACAACCCAATTTTCAAGCCAATACAACTTATTTATGTTGAAATACCAGCCTTTCAACATTAGATAGGTTATCTACTTTAGAAGGAATAACATAATGACAATAAAAATAGCCATCAACGGATACGGCCGCATTGGTCGTTGTATTTTACGGGCGCTGTATGAATATCAGCAACACGACATTAAAGTGGTTGCCATTAATGATTTGGGTGATGGCAAAGTCATGGAACACTTAACCCGTTATGATACCGCTCATGGTCGATTTGATGCGACGGTCAGTGTTAAAGACGATGTTATGACTGTTAATGGTGATGTTATTCAAATATGCCATGAAAAAGACCCCGGCCAATTGCCCTGGAAAGCATTGGATGTGGATGTGGTGATGGAATGTACTGGTTTTTTCAGAAAGCGTGAATTGGCGGCTCAGCACCTTAAAGCAGGTGCAAAGAAAGTCATTATTTCGGCTCCGGCCCATGGTGATATTGATAACACCGTGGTTTATGGTGTCAATCATGACAGCCTGAAAAGTACGGATCAAGTGATTTCCAATGCCTCGTGTACCACCAACTGCTTATCACCGTTGGCACAAGCCTTGCATCAGTCCATCGGTATCGAGTCAGGTTTGATGACTTCCATTCATGCCTACACCAATGACCAGGTGTTAAGCGATACCTATCACAGTGATTTACGTCGGGCACGATCAGCCACCATGAGCCAAATTCCGACCAAGACCGGTGCGGCGGCAGCCATCGGTTTGGTTTTACCGGAATTGAATGGTCGTTTAGATGGTTATGCCATGCGCATTCCAACCCTTAATGTTTCGGCGGTTGATTTAACCTTTATGGCTGCCGGTGAAACTTCTGTTGAAGCAGTCAATGAAGTGGTAAAATCCGCAGCCGCACAATCGCGTGTTTTGGCTTATAGCGAAGAGGATTTGGTGTCTGTGGATTATAACCACAATCCGTATTCTTCGATATTTGATGCCGGTGTCACCAAAGTAACCAATGGTCGATTGGTAAAAGTACTGGCCTGGTATGATAATGAGTGGGGTTTTTCCTGCCGCATGCTGGATGTGGCTGAGGCGTTAATGGCGGCCTAAGGAGTCAATAAAATGATGATACACATGAGCAAACTGGATCTGTATAAACAACGCGTCTTAATCCGTGAAGATTTGAATGTGCCCATGGATGGCGGTCGAATCACTGACGAAACACGCCTGTTGGCAACGATACCCACCATTCAACAAGCCTTATCGCAACAGGCAGCGGTTATCCTGGTTTCTCATTTAGGTCGACCGACACCGGGAGAATATGATGACCAATACTCATTGTTGCCGGTGGCGCAACGGCTAAGCCAGTTATTAAACCAGAAAGTGACCCTCATTAAAGATTGGCACCACGGTGTTGATGTGCAACCGGGCGAAGTGGTGTTGCTGGAAAACATTCGCTTTGAGGCGGGTGAAAAAAGCAATGATGTTGCTTTGGCAAAACAGTTAGCGGATTTATGTGATGTCTTTGTGATGGATGCCTTTGGCACGGCCCATCGGGCCCACGCTTCCACCGTCGGTGTGGCTCAATTTGCTCCAAAAGCCTGTGCCGGGCCACTTTTAATTAAAGAGCTGAAAGCGCTTGAACAAGGTTTAAAAAATCCGGCCAAACCGATGTTGGCCATCATTGGTGGTGCAAAAGTGGCGGGTAAGCTGCAGGTGTTACATGCCTTGGTGGATAAAGTTGATAAGCTCATCGTCGGTGGTGGCATTGCCAACACCTTTATTAAAGCCGCCGGTTTTCGGGTTGGAAAATCCCTGTATGAACCGGATTTAGTGGCAGAAGCCAAACAGTTAATTGCCAAAGCCCAGGAAGCGGGCAACGAAATACCCATTCACGCGGATGT